>JAHHHZ010000013.1:300000-448820 GCA_019359095.1 Pleurocapsa minor HA4230-MV1
ATATATTGATTCTTTTTTCATACTACGTGAAAATGACGACTAAAGATTTGTCTAATTTTTTTCTTGGTTACATGGCAGAATAACCTGTCACGCAAGGTATAGAATAACTAACTTTTGCTTGTAACTAACAATAAATAAATCAATGTAGACAAAAGAAATTTTGAGGAGTTTGTGTTAATTTGTATACAATAGAGTTTTAAGTAATTTTACGGAAGAGATTTTGCCAACATTGTTTTGTCGGATCGCACAAGGTACAAATGATTAGGATTAAAAGTATGAGTTTAAGAACAAAAAGATCAAGAAATAAAGTCAATCTCAAAACTTAGATTTAGAGAGCAAGCAAGATAAAATTCATTTAATCAATTTGATCTGAGCAGTACGATACTAAAAATTATCTGGAATAGTTTAATAATTTTTTTAAAATAATAAATCTTAGTTTTTTCAAGGTTGCGGAAGCTATCTATCAAAATGATCAATGATTCAATCTCCTAATATAGAACAAAACAACCATCAAAATCTTGAAGAACTTTTCAAAGTTACTGTCGAAACAACTAGAAAAAACCTTAAGTGCGATCGCGTCATAATCTATGATGCAAGTGAATTACCTCGATCAGAAGTGATAGCAGAATCTGTTGACTCTGTATATGCTGGGATTTTGGGACAGACAATTATAGATCCTTTTTTAGGAGGTGATTATTTAGAAACGTATTGCTATGGTCAGGCTGTGGCTATAGATAATATAGACAACGCAAATATAGCTCAAAATCAATTAGAAGATTTAAAAAAGTTAAAGATCAAAAGTCTGGCGATCGCTCCAATTTCTGTTGACAATAAGTTATTAGCATTTTTAGTTGCTCATCAATGTTCTAGACTTCAACCCTGGCATTCTCAAGCAGTCGCTCTTTTGACAGAGAAAGCTAACATAACGGGCTATGCTCTGGCAAGTATTCTCAAAGCTGAGAAGTCAAAAGTCAATTTTACCAAACAGGCAATAGAGACTCAACAGGAAGGAAATTCTCAAACAATGGATCGAGCAAAAAATGTAAATGAGAACGGAAATGGGAAGATTAAACCGATACAAAGCACTGGGATTCAAGAGAATATTAATAATTCGCTTGCCGATGTTAATGATAAAATAGCTGCGGAGTTGGGACAAGAAGATATCCTCAAGACGACAGTCCATGAAGTACGAAATCTGCTAAATTGCGATCGCGTGCTGGTTTATAGTCTAGACGAAAATAATCGCGGCATAGTAATAGCCGAATCTGTTGCTGCACAATGGACTAAAGCTCAGGGAAGAATGATTGACGATCCTTGTTTAGCCGTTAGATACATAGAGGAATATCGTCATGGTAGAGTTCGTGCTTTAGATGACATTCAGAATGCAAATGTAACTCCTTGTTACCTCGAACAGTTAGAAGAACTGGAAGTCAAAGCTAACTTAGTTGCACCAATTGTTAGTGAAGACAAATTATTTGGCCTATTAATTGCTCACCAGTGTTCTGAAACTCGCAATTGGCAACAACAAGAAATTAACTGGATCACCGAAATTGCTACTCAAGTAGGTCTTATGCTTGAATATACCAAAGTATTTGCCCAAACAGAGTCCAAAGAACAGGAACGATTAGCGGTAAATGAAAGCCAATGGAATGATCTTTTGACTGATGCGATTCAGTATATTCGTCAGTCTCTCAGCCAAGAAGAGATCTTAAAAGCCAGCGTTAAAGAAGTACGTAGAGTTTTAGAATGCGATCGCGTTGTTGTTTACAGTCTCAACCAGAATTTTCGCTATGGCACAGTAATCGCCGAATCCGTTGCCCCTGGCTGGATAAAAGCTTTGAATCAGGAAATAGACGACCCCTGTTTTGAACCGACTTATCGCGAAAAATATCTCAACGGTAGAGTTAGAGCGTGGAAAAATATTTATGAGTCTGGCTTGACTACATGTTATATCGAGCAACTAGAAGCTCTAGAAGTTAAAGCTAATTTAGTTACGCCAATCCTTAGCGAAGGAAAACTGTTTGGCTTGTTGGTAGCGCACCAATGTTCTGACTTTCGTGATTGGCAACAGCCTGAAATTCGTTGGGTAGCCCAAATTGCTACTCAGGCTGGGTTTGCCCTCGATAACGCTAAACTATTAGCTGATGCTAAACAGCTACAACATCAGCTAGAAAATGAAGCTAAACTCACCAAGTATTTCACCGATGCTGTTCGTTACATTCGCGAATCTCTGCACCAAGAAGATATCCTAGAAATTAGTGTCGAAGAAGTACGCAGGGTTTTAGAATGCGATCGCGTAGTTGTATATAGTCTTAACGAAAATTTTCGCTATGGCTCGGTAATCGCTGAATCCGTTGCGCCTGGTTGGACAAGAGCTTTAAACAAGGAAATAGACGATCCCTGTTTTGAACCAACTTATCGAGACAAATATCGCAATGGTAGAGTTCGCGCTTGGAGTAATATTTATGAAGCAGGAATGACCCAATGTTACATCGACCAGCTAGAAAAGCTACAGGTTAAAGCTAATCTAGTTACGCCAATTGTGAGCGAAGGTGAACTATTTGGTTTATTGGTTGCTCACCAATGTTCTGACTTCCGCGACTGGCAACAGCCTGAAATTCGCTGGGTAACCCAGATTGCGACTCAAGTTGGTTTTGCTCTCGATAACGCCGAACTACTAGTTAATGCTAAACAATTACAACAGCAGGTAGAAGATGAGAGCAAGTGGACAGATTACTTTACCGATGCTACCCAAAATATTCGGCTCTCCCTGAAAACAGGGGATATTCTCAATACTAGCGTTCGAGAGATACGGAGAATATTAGAATGCGATCGCGTGGTAGTCTACGGTATGAACTCGGATCATCATGGTCTGATTATTGCCGAATCAGTCGCTTCTGGTTGGACTAGAGCCAAAGGCAAAGTAATCAAAGATCCTTGCTTTGAAACCAGATATCTCGACAAGTATCGCAACGGTAGAGTTCGCGCTTGGAGTAATATTTATGAAGCAGGAATGACCCAATGCTACATCGATCAGCTAGAAAAACTAGAGGTGAAAGCCAATCTAGTTACGCCTATCATTAGCGAAGGTGAACTATTTGGATTGCTGGTTGCTCATCAATGTTCTGACTTCCGTGAATGGCAACAGCCTGAGATTCGCTGGGTAACCCAGATTGCGACTCAAGTTGGTTTTGCTCTCGATAACGCCAAACTTTTAGAACAGCTAGAAGAATCTAACAATACAAGCGATCGCTTATCCCATCAGCAACATCAGCAAACAGAAAGCCTCAAGCATCAAGTGGTTGAAATGCTAGCAAATAATGGAGACGCTTATCAAACTCTCTCCCAAGAAGCTATGCGCCAATCTGAAACTACGATTAATGTTCTACACCAAATTCAAAAGGTTGCCGATTCATTCAGTGGAATAGCTTTAAACGTTCAACAGATCAAATTCCAAGAACAGCAAAATGACCTAGCAGTAAAGGGTACTCAAGAGAGTTTAGATCGTGCTGTTGATAGTATTACCAATATGCAACACACAGTACAAAATGTTGCGGTTGGATTTGATAATATTAACTATTATTGCCAAAAGCTGACTGAGACAGTTCATACGATCAAAGATGTGAGCAAGCAATTAGTTCAACAGTCGATGAGCATCACCAGATCGATAAATCGTAGTCAGATTGAACAAAGCAGTCAAAACTCGATTATTGATTCGTCTGATACTATGTTTTCTTTGATGCAGCAGCTATTTGAAGCTACGGCTCAAGTAGAATACCTGTTTGTCAATATTAAACTCGAAGTGAAAGAAAAAACAATTGCGCTTGATTCAGGAACACAACAGCTAATTAGTGGAGTCGGAGAATTTAAAGCAGTCCGTCAAAAGCTAGAACGGTTTGCTGTTTTGAATCACAAGATGAATATTCTGATCGATAACATTGCTAAATCAGTAGAAAATCAAACGCAAAGTTCAGCATTCGCCAAGGACTCTGTACAAGAAGTGGCAAGTATCGCTGAGCGAATTTCTGAGCAGTCGATGACCATAACTCAATCGTTTAATCAATTAGTAGGATTAGTACAAAAACTTTAGTTAGCTTACAGCCATTTTCATTTGAATAGACTACGTTTTAAATGAGTTAGTTCGTAGCTTTTAGCCTTTAGCTTTTAGCTCTTAGCTTCTTTAAATTTTATTGTTGTGGTCTACTCATTTGAAAAGCGCAGTAAGTTCAGCTAATAATTAATCAGTAACGCCCACTTGAGCAAAATTAACCTCAGGAGAATAAGCGATTAGCTCGTCTTGCTCTTCTGTGGAGGCTATCTCAGAAGATTCTTCTAAATCGGATTGAGTAATCGGATAGATTGGCAAACTAGAATCTAAATTATTACTAAGGTAATCTGCTGTACTATTATTAGTCTGAGGAGACTGAGGCAGAGCGTCGATTGTCAAGGTGTAGTTTTCTTGGCTTTCTGGTGTAGTTAACTGTCCAGTTAAAGAATCATAATCTTTTGCTTCGGTACTAGAGTCATTAATGTCAATGCTATTAACTTCAATATAATATTCTGTACCTGCTTCCACTGCCACTTCTAGCAAACTACCTTGAATTAGGGAGTTTTCACCGTCATTAGAGGCGATCGCTTGACCGTCAGCGTCAAACAAGCGTAAACCTAGAGCAGTATTAGACTCTTGACTAGCATCAACCTGAATTTTAATGGTTTGATCTTCAGGCGCGACAAAACGATAAAGTTTGAGCTCCCTTAGATCGCTCGCACCAAGAATATGACCGGTATCATCTTCACCAATACTTGCTAAAGTTTTGTCAGCCGAGACTTCGCGATCGCCATCAGAAATTGAGTCTTGGGAAAGGGAATTCAGCTCAATTGAAGCAGCATCGGCATCAACGAAATTATCTAGATCTTCTTTTAAAGCGATCGCCGATTGATAAATATTAATTCGCGGATAGTCAAGATTAGTATTATCAACTAAATCTATTTCATCATCACCATCGTTAATGATATCGGCATGATCGATTAGATAGTCTTTTACCTGTTCGGGGGTTAGCCTAACATCATAATCAGCAGCAATTTCTTGCAATAGAGCAACCGATCCCGCAACATGAGGTGACGCTTGACTCGTACCGTATTCCTTAGCAAAAAGTTCTCCGTCAATCTCTGGTATCGTACTTTCAATTGCTGCGCCAGGAGCAAACAGAAAGTTGTCTGAATCTAGACGTTGACTAAATGCCGCAATGCGATCCTTGCCTGGAACTTGTGAATTGCCAATGCTATCAGGAGCTACATTATCCTGCCACACTGCACCGACAGAAATTGTGCTATAGATTGCAGGCGAGGATAGGTTTGGTAGTTGATTAGGTATAATTACGTTACCTGAAGCATCGAAAATATCACCGTTACTATCTCGCTTGCCTTCATAGCTATTACCTGCTGCTGCGACAACAACAACGCCTGCTGCCTCCAAGTCTGCGATTAGACGACGACTTTCCTGGTCAACTGGGGAATTCGGTTGATTTGGCTGAGTATAAAAACCGCCACCTAAAGACAAATTGACAGCGACGATGTTGGTTTGGGTATTAGGATCGGTTACTTCATCAAGTACCTGTTGAAGGGCATCAGCGATCGCCTGCTCATTTAACTCGCGATCTTCTGCTATCTTAAGTCCAATTAAACCGACATCGGGAGCGACGCCAATATTTTCATTCTCTGCCCCAATAGTCCCAGCAACGTGAGTACCATGATTGTTTAAATCATTGGGATTGGCATCTTCATTGACGAAATCATAACCTAATTTGTAATTATCATCTAGTAGCGGGTGAGTAGCATCTAAACCAGTATCAATGACCACCACATCGGCTCCAGTACCATCGATATTTTTAAAATCAGGATCGTTGCGTAAATCCGTTAGTCCAATCAGATCGAAAGCAGGATTAACTCCCTCTCTAGCCTGTTCAATTTGAATACTTTCGCCATTGAGATTAACCGTAACAGTATCATCTTCAGCTTTTAATGCAGCTAAAATTTCTGGAGCAATCGCTTCTTGTCTGACTAAGTGACTAAAAATTGCTCCTTCATCTCCTGGTACATCTTGAGAATTTATTTGAGCCGAAAAACTATGTCCTAATTCTTCTAGCAGCACACTTTCTACTGCATCAGGATCGTGTTGATTCTCAATTAAAAATTCTTGGGATAAATAGATCTGATTGGTTTTTTCTGCATAAGCTCCTTGTGCGCCATCGATCGCAGTGCTAGAAACAATTTCAATCCCTGGGAAGATATTCTCTTGACCTAACCATTGGTTAATAATATTTCTAGCATCATTACTTGGTTGGAAAGTAGATAAATCTGAGATTTCTGCACCAGCCAAAGGAACAACGATCTCATCTGAATGTTGGTCAAAAGCCAGAGTAATCTGCTGGTCAAAGTTATCATTGGAGATAAACTGACTCAGTTGCTTCCTCACTTCTGGCACAGCTTGATTTAAGATATTTTGTGCCGTAATTAATCCATCAGACATTATTGATAGGTGTTTTCTGTCTAGTAGCTCTTAAAATTGCCTAAATGCTCTAGTTTTAGCTACAGGAATACTATCAGCTTCTTCAGTAAAAATACCTAATTGTGGCAAATAATTTAATGATTGAGAAAACTTCTTTCAATTCCAACTATCTAAAAACAATCCTTGACTAATACCTGTCAAGCGACGATATTGAATTACGGCTTCTGCTTCGCTTAATCCTGCTACGATATCTACTGCCATGCGAGTTTGTTCTCGGTTTAATTCTGGAGAATTACCTAAGTTAGCTTCAATTTCCAGAAATTCCCGCACAAAACGAGCAGGAATAAAGCTCAAGTCGCGATCGCTAATTGCTTGCAGATAGATTTCAAATAGGGTTTTGATAATTCTCTTTTGTCCGTATCGTTGAGTGGCTAAACGGGGATTAGAAATCACATAAGACCAGACAATCCGCTGAAGAAACTTTAGCTCTTCTTCCCGATTACGATTGTATTTAAGATGACCGCGATCGCCATACTCAGTAGTTAACTGCACCGACTGCACATAGTTTTGAATTAGTTGTGAGCTAATGCGTTTGATCTGAGCTTTTTGTTCAAAAGAGCCTGGGGGATATTGCCCCTTGAGGTTATAGGTAGCATTGAGAAAGTTTTGGAAGCGATGGGGGTTAGCTTGAACTACTCTGGCTACTCGATTACGAGGTGATACCCTGAGCCACTCGGTAATAAAGCGGTCTAGTTCATCCCAATCTGTGGCTAATAGCTCTAGGGGAATCAAACCAGCCAGGTAAAAATCTTCGAGATCGTGAACGCTATAAGTAATATCATCAGCAAAATCCATAATACTGGCTTCAATCGATTGCCGATCATCTGATTTCTCGCGGACAAAGCTAAATGCCTCACAGTCTAAATCGTAAATACAATACTTGCGATGTCTTTTAGAAGCAGTATCAGGCGATCGCAACCACGGATATTTTAAAACTGCATTTAGGGTAGCTCGGGTCAGATTTAAACCATAATAATCGAGCCGATGAATTGCCAGTCTGGTTAAAATCCGAAAAGATTGGGCGTTTCCTTCAAAACCATCGGTTAAACCAGCTTTTCTAGCGCAAGTATCTAACTCTTCCTCAGCAATATGACCAAAGGGAGGATGACCCAAATCATGAGCCAAAGCAGCAGCCTCAACTACATCTGGATTAACTCCACCAATCGCCTCCGCTACCTTTGGCTGTTCTGCTAGCAATTTTTCAGCTAATCTACGAGCCACCTGAGCCACTTTTAAAGAGTGAGTTAAACGGTTATGAAAGACATGCCCTTCTTGCGCCGTTAAAACTTGCGTAATTTGCGCCAAACGACGAAAAGCAGAAGAATAAAGAATGCGATCGCGATCTATCTGAAAAGATTGACGATTATCTCCTGGTTTATCTCCTTGACTACCAAAGGGATTATGTTGTCTCTGCTGTCTTTGCAACATAGTAATAAGCGATCGTCTATTAAGATTGTAAGATTAGAATAAGATGGGATTAACAATAAATTGGCACTAAAAAAGACATACTCTCATCTAGATAGTACGTCTTAAGTCGTTATTTAGCCTTATTTCCCAGAAGAATTATAAAATTTTATAAAATTTCCAAATCCCAGGTCGAATTAAATTGAGCTTTTCCCTCTTCCACTAACCGCCATGCTGCTTCTTTCAAACTGCGATGAGATAGCTGGTTATCGGCGCTTTTCAGTTCTATTGTTTGCAAACTAATCGGGATTTGATGTTCTTGTAATTCGCTCAGCAGAAGATTTCTTGCTTGTTCTGCTTGTTCGACAGACGATAATTTCATTGTAGAAGTCAAGTTGCAGCTCTTGATAAATGGTACTATATGTAGCGCTTGATGTTTTATTCAGCGATTTAAAACTCTATCCATAGCGCCGTATACCATTATGCAATACGATCGCTAAAACCGAAACCTAATTAGTAATATCTTTTAACATGTCGCTCAAATTTAACTAAACCTATGATATTAGTCTGTCAAGTATTAATTGATGGGTTTAGATTAGGTAGGAGGTAGTGGGTAGTCCTAAAGGACGACGCGCAGCTAGTCCTAAAGGATAAGCTCCGCAAATGCTTTAGCATACCGCTTCGCATATGGGTAGTAGGTAAAAAACTCATTACTTATTATTCAAAAATATACCTGATAAACTTAAACCAATCATGTTAGGAAACCAAATGCCCAGCTCGATCGGAATTAAGCCCGTGATACACAAACTAGTAGCGATAAATTGAATTGCTTGATAGCTTATTATAATAACTATAACTAAAGATATTTTGTTAATTTTGTTAGAGTGATTACAGCCTAAAATTCCTCCTAGTAACGTAAATACGATACAAGAAAAAGGTAATGTATATCTTTCTTGAATATTGATTTGTAGCTGGCGTATCTTTTGCAGATCGTTGCTTCCTCGCAGAACATTTAACCAACGATATAGCTCTAGTAAACTCATTTCTCGATTATCTCGATAATTTTGCACATAATCTAAAAGATTATGATCTATGGGTAGAGCAAGCTGCCTAAAATAACTAAGTTGGGAATGACTGTCATGGGGAGCAATAATTTGCTGCTTACCATCAACAAAAATCCATAATTTTAATTGTTTATCCCAAACAGCAGAGCTTGCCAAGATGATTTTATGTAAATGCTGTTTTTGATACTTCAGTGCCGTAATTCCATAAAGCTTTTGCCCGTCAAAGCGATCGGCAATAATTAAATATGTTAATAGCTGAGACTGATTGGTAAAAGAAAAATCTTGATAGATAATATTTTTCTGGTGATATTTTTGCAGATTATCACGCTCAATTTTAAATTCATTTTCAATAATCATAGCTGCCTGATAATTTGTAGATGGAACTATTAATCCATTCAAGAAAAACATTAAAATAGTTATTATTAAACTAAAAATTAAAGCAGGAACTACTAAACGTATTAATCTTACACCAGAACACTTTAAAGCAATAATTTCGTTGTTTTCTGATAGCTTGCCATAAGTTATCATAGTTGCCATTAATAGCGAAAATGGCAAGCCGAGAGAAATAAAAGCAGGAAATTTTAGTAAGTGAACTTGAAATGCAGCTTGGGTCGGAAAATTTCTCTCTGTAATAAACTGAATTTGTTCAAAAGAAATACCAACTAATTCACCTAAAATAGAGCATAAACATAAACTAATTATCCAAGGTTTAATTAATTGTTTAATAATGTAGCGGTCTATTAGAGGGATAGTAAACAGTGACATTATCATATCATTGCCACATTTTTCTGATGCACTACCTTAAAGTTTAACTAAGCCAATGAAACTGTTAAAATATTGATTCAATAATACCTTAGTTACTGAAATATTTGCTCCAATTTTATCATTGCTATCTTAGAATGGTCAGGTTTGCAAAGGTCGCATCCAAAAGACCTACTTTAAGGCGATCGCTAACTAACATTGCAGTTTGGTCAATCTTTCAATATGCAATCGCTATAATTGTAGGCACTATAAACTCTTAATCTCGACCAAAAAGCGATCGCGCAAGATGAAGATGAATATATCTGGCGATCGCTACAAGCTAGCGCATTAGGTTACTTACTGAACTGATGTTACGCAGAAAAACGAAAAAT
This sequence comes from Pleurocapsa minor HA4230-MV1, assembly GCA_019359095.1. Taxonomy (NCBI): domain Bacteria; kingdom Bacillati; phylum Cyanobacteriota; class Cyanophyceae; order Pleurocapsales; family Pleurocapsaceae; genus Pleurocapsa; species Pleurocapsa minor. The sequence continues at coordinate 310,170 of JAHHHZ010000013.1, forward strand.
CAATAGTTTTAATGAAAAATGAAAAAAGAACAATTTGATCTATTGCTTAGACCAATCTTTACGCCATTGATTCATTTGCTCGATTTCTTGTTGTTGAGAGGTCAAAATATCTTGAGCTAGTTTTTTGACTTCAGGACGTTGAGATTTACTTAAAGCATCTTCAGCCATAACTAATGCACCTTCGTGATGGGGAACCATAGCGTTAATAAAGCGTAAATCAAACTCAGCATCACCAGTCCCTAAATCCATGCTCATCATCATGGCTTGCTTTTGTTCATCGGTCATTGCCATCGTATGACCCATCTGGGAGTGATAAGCCATCGGCGTACTATCTGCTTTAGGATACCAAGCTGTCCGCCACTCTTTCATTTGACTAATCTCGCGATTTTGAGCAGCAATAATATCTTGAGCTAGTTTTTTTATTTCAGGACGTTGAGATTTACTTAAAGCATCTTCAGCCATATTGACAGCACCCTGATGGTGCATAAGCATCCCATCAATAAATCGTAAATCGTAGTCTGCATCGGCAGGCCCTAAATCCATTGACATGTCGTGAGACTCATGACCATTCTCCATCATGTCTCCAGTCTGCTTGATTTCTTGCTTGTTACTAGTTTCGGTAACTTGAGTATTTGAAGCTTGGCTTTGGTTGGAGTTGGGAGAACAAGAAATAGTTAAGGTTGCTGCACCTATCCAAGTTAAGGCTATCAGTCCAGTTTTAATTAATTTTGTTGGCATGAAATTGAATAAGAGTTTGAATTATTTAAATAACCCAGAGTAATATACAAAAATAAAATCAAGATGAAATATGTCACTTTTACTTTAGCTGTTCATCTTAACAATTAGCATCATGCCCAACTTTTCTTAGTTGCTTTTAATTACTTTCAGTTGGGCGCTTTTCTTGCTCTTTTAAATAGGCAAAGACAGACTTGTCACCAATATCAGGATCAATTTCTTGCGTCATTTTTCTCACGGCAAAGATGCTAAAGCCGATTGACCAAGCTCCTAGTAAGGCTTGTTCCATTTCTATGGGCAGAATTCTTGTCATATGGCCTAATAATAGTAAAGGCACGATCGCAGTCAAAATTTTAGTTTCTAAGCGATTAAAACAAAAAGCCTCTTTAAAATAAATTCCTGTTAAAGCAGCAAAGGTAAAGCCTGTACCAAATAAGGTCAGCGGATGATCGTAGATATATAGTGCTAATGGTTCATGATGAGATACGGCGATCGCTATAGTAGCCACTGTACCGATAAGCCAAAAAACTTGTAAAGCCAAATGTAACGGTTTTAAATAAATATGGATGAAATATAGGCTTACTCCTAAACCGATTGAAAAAACCGCAAACAAAGGAGTAATCGCTGATAAAGCAGCTGTTCCCTGAGCAAAAAAGAGGTTACTGGCGATCGCAAAACTGGCTGCTGCCATGACTAATCCCCCACGATAAATAATCACTTCTAAGCGATCGCGTTTAGTAATTGTGTATTCACCAAATTGTCCTTGGTAAGTTTGGGGTTCTCGATCTAAAAGAGCAATCATAGATTTATTTAGGGTTAATTAACTGTAGTGTGATCAAGTTTTCTCAGCCAACTCTATTCTATTAAGATTTTATGAAGTTTTGCTCATAAGCATTTCTTTTCATAGTGGAAATGTTATCTTATATATTCGTTTCACATACATTATTTATAGAATTATAAAGTCCACCATGAACAATAATCGTCAAGAGATTTTAAAAAAAGCCTATACTAGTCATCGTGAAAGTATGCTTCGCAGTTTAAATATACGGCTAGAAGCAGCTCGGGCTAAGGGAAATGAGCAATTAGTCAAACAGCTAGAAGCGGAAGCTAAATATTTACATCTTTAATTAAAGATTGATGAAGATCAGATCTTGATGATTAACTACAATTAGGGTTTAGCATGGCTAAGCCTTTTTTTGTCGATCTACAATTGATCAGCAATTTCTGACATCTTGACATAGTAGAAAATTATTGCTGCTGAAGCTCAGTTATATTTCAGTATTCAGCAAGGATTATTCTCTGCTATGATGATTAAGCCATAAATTAGGAGAGGTGGCAGAGTGGTCGAACGCGCTCGACTTGAAATCGAGTTTCTTGAAAGAGAACGTGGGTTCGAATCCCACCCTCTCCGTTGTTTCAGAGGTTATGTACTCTCAATGTACTCGGAGTACATAGTCTCATTTTAAAGTAGTAAAGCAAACAGGGTAAGTAAGTTAGTAGGTAGGTATCTGGTAGTTGTTTAATAAGTTATTAAACAAGTCAGGGGAATGCTTCTATTAGAGTAAAATGATAAGTTGAGCTAATTTCCAGTTTTTAGCTCTCAGGTATCTAAACACATTCTTATCAAAATACTGGTCTAAAATTCGATTTAAAGTAAAGCTGAGATGATATTTGACTAGGTAGCTTACTAGGCTTTTTAGAATCACTCAGATTCTAAAAGTGCAAATTTGACCTCGATCTAGCTCTAAAATGCAAAATAACTAGCTTGTACTGAAAAAGTACTGCTATAAGTAAAGCTAATCTTCCTGGCTGAGGAAAGCTTTTTCGCAGGAAATCTGGGAACATGGTAAGCTACCTGTAACAGAGTTACAGGAGGGAGCTAAACCCTATAGGTGACTAAGTTACAGCCTATAAAAGACTGTTAAATATTTGCGGGTAGGGCGTAGCCTGGGGGAACTAAGTAATAAGTAAAGAAAGTAGAGAAGGAAGAAAGTAGTAGTTAGTAAGTTAGTAAGAGCATCTCTGCTAGTTGTGTCACAAGTTGTGACACAACTTAGAAAGACCTACTTACTCAGTCGTAATTTCGACTAAGATTTTGAGGGATAAATAAGAAAAATAGTGTCTCTTAAATCTTGCCAAAAAGGTAGTTGAATAGTTCTTGCCTTAGTAGCATTCTTGGGAGAACTAATACTGCTCTTGTCTCTAAAATCAATCCCATCTAAAGCAGCATGAGCTAATACCTCGTGAGTAGCATTGATTATTTGAACGTCACTATGTTTTGGCGATCGCAAATTAGCTAATTGCTTAAATAAGTCTCTTGCCTTATCCTGCTTCAATTCAGCTTCATATCTCACAAACAGCCTGTGTTTAGTGTAGATTCTGATAAACAGACTAGAACGTCTTGAACCGATACCTAGAGTACCTACAAGCAAGTTATCGATGATGTCTAAGTAACTATCATCTATGGCTCGGAAGCCAAAATTATCACCTCTCAAAAAAGCAGCTATCATCTGACCTACTGGGAATAGCTTACGAGAGTAATCATCAATAGCTACGTCTAGACGATGACATTTAAGCTCCCAATTGCTGTTTAGGTAGCAAACTAACTCTATCTGTTCTAATAGGCTTAAATTAGCAAAATAAGCACCTGTGAAGTCAATCATGATGTCATAGCTATATCTGGTATTACTACCGTGGTATTTAGCCTTTTTGGTATAGCCTAAGACTACTCCTGTTTTAGATACTATTCTGTTCTGATACTTCCCACTGTTAGGCATCTTTGGGGCAGGATGCCAAGGCTTATTAATTTTTTGAAAGTCTGTTTTGGAAAATAGGGAAGTTCTAAGTAAGCAAAAAGATTTATCAGTTAAATCAACACTACTAACTCGTAGATAATCTAGATGAATTAAAAATAATTTTAATGATAATTTTAATAATAATTGGGAGTCTACTAGAGAAGGTAGAAGTGAGTTAAAGCTATGAGTAGAAAGAGTTAGAGTATTATGAAGGAATAGCGGGGTATTACTAGCGCTTTTTTGAGTAGCTAAAAGTTGCTGGTTGCTATTTTCGTTATTTAGTTTTAACATTACGTTTAGGATAAAGAGTTAGTTCCGCTGGTCGGGGCTGATTTTTTTTTGCCTGTACCAGCTAAACTAGTAATCATGTACTGTTGTATCCTAAACTTCAAAGATAGTCTAAGTGAAATGTAGCTAGATACATCCAGATAGATTGAGTTATAGTTGCGTACCCTTCCCTACGCAGACAGGGTGTATTCCTGAGTTGTTTAACTAGTAGTTAAACACTTTAGAAAAGTGACTAGCTAAATTGCTGTGGAATGTTTGCCGATGAAATAGAAACCTATAGGTTTAGCCGTTGTCCTCAGCTTTTTCAAACTGAAGGCAAGTATTTCTGAGTTGTTTAATAAGTTATTAAACAACTACCAGGGATGTCTTCAATAACTATGATTGACTTGAGCAAATCTACTCTGATAACTGTAGGGTAGTAGTAGTTGCATATATCCCTCTGAAGGCTGTCAGTCTCAAATTGTACGTCTTCGTTCTCGTTCGTCCAGTATCTCCGCTTTGCTCCGACTCTACGAGCAAGTACTTGACTAACTCTCACTTCGACTATTTTTAGTATCTGTTCAGCCTTTAGGGGGAAGTGATACGCAGTATAGAATCGACCTTTAGGGGCGCACACTGATTTAAGCCAGGAATACTTAAGTTTTCCGTGAGTATCAGTGCGTTGTTAAATAGCCGATTAGACAGAAGACGTAAGAGGAAGCGTATCTGCTAGTTGTGTCACAACTTGTGACACAACTTAGAAAGAAGCCCTAGCTAAATAGCCTGCTACTATCTAAAGGTTCGGTAATGTTTCTAGTCCAGAAGCTTTAGCCAAGTAATGTTCTTCGATAACTTTGATTGAAGTACCGCATATTTTTGCTATTTGGTGTAATTTTAAATCTGAATGATTAGCTAATATCGTGATAAAAGTATGCCGTGTTTGATAAGGTTTTCTGTACTCAATACCTAGCTTGTCTAAAACTGTCTTGTAAGCTCCAGTCCTAAATGAATTATGGTTTATATTCTTAAATACATTAGTATTCAAGTCACTAGGATTTATTTCCTTCTTCCTTTTTAAAAGTAAACTTGAAAGACGTTCATTCATAGGAAAATCTCTCTTTGCCTGCGTCTTCAAACCTTTTTTTTGAACTCCTTTCCCCGCTCTACCATTGGTTGCTAACACTCTTGCTTCTTGAAATCTAATTTGATTCTTCTCAAAATCAATATGATTCCAATTCAAGCCTAATGTTTCACTCGTTCTTGCTCCTGTTAAGAAGTTAAACTCTGCGTAGTCAGCATATCGTGTGTGGCTTCCTTCATACCTTTCATATTTTCCTGATCGGAGAGCATCAATAATCAGATTTCTTTCTTCAATGCTGAAGGGATTTATATCAGTCTCTTCTTCATTCTTTTTCTTGGTGGCTATTGTTTTGATAATATCTGGGTAAGGATTTTCCTTGATTATTTTTCTTCTAACTCCCCACGTTAAGCAAGCAGATGCTTGCTTCAAGTAACGCTTAGTCTGCTTAGGTGTTGTAATGCTCATCAAGTGATTAAACATTACATTCGCTCCCTCGATATCCAAGCTAATTTTAGGACAATCGTTAAATATCCTGGTAGCTTGTTTTACATCATTTTCAATGTAGGATGCCTCCCAGCTACTCTGTTTTGTAATTAGATACTCATTCCACAGCTCTTGTAGTGATTGTTTCCCGAAATTACCCTCTATAACTTTGGGCTTGAGGGATGCCTCATAATTAATCAAACCCTGCCAGTCCTCAGCATTTATGAGCGCCTGTATCTTGTCTACGTGCTGAAGTGCTGTAGCCATAGTTTCGTTACTATCGGCGCTTAAATAAAGAGATATTCTTTTTCTATTTTTCTTAAATACCCCTTGAGCAATTTTGACGGGTATATTCACCGCGTAAGTGTTCTTATCAGTTTTGTATAAATTAGCTTTTCCTTGTCGTGTTCTGGGTGCGTACATATGAACTGTATAAACTAAAAGATTCAACTAATGTACTCTAAATGTACGCCAAAATACAAGAGTACAAAAAATAAATAACAAAAGACCCTATACAAAAAGCTTTTTGCAAATAACCTTGCTCGACTTGAAATCGAGTGTACTGAGAAGTACCGTGGGTTCGAATCCCACCCTCTCCGTCTTAATTTAAACTGCCCTATTCTATACAGGGGCATAGTTTTAAACCGTATCTTATTTCGCATTTTTAGTAAGCGCATTATACTAAGTTCAGATTCAGACAATCTTGCTTTGGGCAGCTTTATACTGAATATTTTCTCGATCATCAATCAATTAAATAACTATCAAAATCCACTACAAAAATTTCACAGGTAAATGAATTTACGCAAAATTGGTAGATTATTCCGAGAAACCTTCAAGGAGTGGCAAGAAGATAACGCATCTCGTATTGCAGCAGCTTTAGCCTATTACGCAGTTTTTTCGATTTCGCCTCTATTGGTGATTGCGATCGCCATTGCTGGGACATTTTTTGGACAGCAAACTGCTCAAGATCAAATTACCGAGCAGCTAACCGCTTTAGTGGGAGAAGACGGAGTTAAACCCGTTTTGATGGCGCTTGATAATATTAGCCAACCTGAAATTAGAGGAGTTGCCTCTTTGATTAGTGTTGGCGTACTGTTACTTGGTGCTTCAGGATTTTTTGCTCAATTACAAGATGCTTTAAATACGGTATGGAAAGTCAAACCACAACCAGGGCAAGGAATTTGGATATTTGTTCGCAAGCGAGTTTCATCTTTTCTAATGGTATTGGCGATCGGCTTATTATTAATTCTGTCGCTTATTTTAAGTGCAGTAGTATCTACTTTAAGTAAATATCAGACAGACTATCTTCCTGGTTGGGCAATTCTCTGGGAAAATTTAGACTTTGCTGTCTCTTTGGGCTTAATGACTTTTATCTTTGCCTTAATGTTTAAATATGTTCCTGATGCCAAAATTGCTTGGAAAGACGTTTTTGTCGGTTCGGTAATTACTGCCTTACTATTTCTCTTCGGTAAGTTTTTACTGGGAGTATATCTAAGTAAAGGTAGTTTAGGTTCAGCCTATGGTGCTGCTGGTTCACTAATTGTCTTATTAGCTTGGATCTACTATTCAGCGCAAATTATCTTATTCGGGGCTGAATTTACTCAGGTATATACGCGCATATATGGCTCAAAAATTAGACCATCAAAACATTCTCAGGTAGATTAAGGCTGCAAGGCTTCATCAATTATGGTTATTTCTGTATAGAAGAACTACTCGATTGTGCCAAATAAATACCGAACAAGATTAAAACTAAAGCGATCGCACTAGTAATAGTAATACCCTCAGCAAATATAGCCCAGGCTAGGAGGGCGGTAACTAAGGGTTTCAATAAGGCAAAAATACCCACAAAACTAGAAGAGAATTGTTTGAGGCTAAACACTAATAAACCCTGTCCAAAAGTCTGACAAACTACCGCCAAGGCAATTACTGTTAACCAACCCTCTAGAGAAATTGGCAACAGTTGAGTATCTGTTAACCAGATTACAGGTAAAACTATTAACGAACCCCCAATACAGCGCCAGAGCAATACCCGCTCGGTTGTACAACCGCGATCGCGTAAATAACCAATAATTAAAATATTTACTCCATGTAAGGCAGCAGAAAGAAGCGCAATACTATCACCAAATAGGTAATCATCGCCTATCTGTAGATCGTCCCAACCAATTACCATAGCGCCGATTATTGCGACAATCATGCCGATCATAAATTGGCTATTGAAGCGTTGTTTTAAGATTAGCCACGCTCCTAAACTAATAAACAAAGGAGTTAAACTTCGTAGTACTGTTGAACTGGCAATACTGGTTTGAGTAAAAGATATTGCCCAAAATAAGGCAGATGCAGTGGCGCAACAGCTAGCCAGCAGGAGTAATCCTGGCTCTTGATAGTTAAAATTTAATTTAGTTGAGTTAGTTTGCTCGGATTGAGCAGTACCAATGAGCTGCCAACAACTCACAATTATGCTGGAAATCCAGAGGCGATTAAAAATTATGGTTGTTGGACTAAGTTCTAGCTCGCTAAGTTTAGTCAGTATTGGCGAAAAAGCTAAGGCAACAATGGCGATCGCTAAAATTACCAGACTCAAACTATGGTTAATTAGCTTATTCTGAGATAAATTTTCATCTACTGTGATGGTTTTTTCAAGGGGCGTTAATAAACTATTTTTGTTCAAATCAATGAAGCGTTAATTAAAGATTGATAATTGCTTAATTTATTTTTAACCATAGCACCAGAAAATGTAAATCAACAATCCCTATAGCTTTGAACTTCGCCTTTTAGATTAATCAAATTTAAATTATGGCGTTGCTGAATCTAAGTATGATTTTTAATTTTGTGTTGTCGAGTATAAAATTTAAAAAGCTTATAGCTACAGCCCCTTCGGGGCAAGCGCGCTTCGCGCTTGGGGCGTAAGCCCCGTGCTTATAGCTACGAACAGTTTACTTATCGGTTTTATATTTCAAATCAGCAACGTCTAAATTATTTTAAACATCCATTTGCTCTTGTAAATAAGTCTGCAACAAACCATCCAGTTTATCTTCAGGACAGCATTCGATTAGGGCTTCAAACGCTTCATATAGTTTAGCTGCGCTATCTCCTAGTATTGGCGTAATTCCCCAAACATCTTCGACCCAGTCTTTCGGCGCTTGGTCATCAAAAATCATGCGTTCCAATAGTTGTTTTGCTTCAGGTTTAGAAAGAGCCATAATTGTGGTGAACTAGATTAACAATCTTTTATTATTAAGCATCATCGGTTGATAAGCTGAAAAACATCCTTCATTAAGTTTAAGAAATGTTTGACAATCTGGCTTGGTCTAATCCTTGGGCGATCGCTTTATCCATAAATACTGTTTTACTGCTAACTGCTTTTATTAGCCCGAAAAAGCTATTAACTCCTATAGGAAATATCAATGGCGCAATCCTCGGAGTATTAGTTTGGGGAACTTTAGGCTGGCGTGGCTATTTAATCGTGATGCTATTTTTTTTACTCGGTTCTACTTTAACCTTTGTCGGCATTGAGCAGAAAGAAAAAGAAGGTATAGCAGAAGAACGTTCGGGCATGAGAGGAGCAGGAAATGTTTGGAGTTCAGCACTTGCTGCATCCCTTTGTGCGATCGCCACTTTATTTTGTCCAGAATCAATTAAAGGGTTATTTGTCTTGGGTTATGTAGCCAGTTTTTGCACCAAGCTTTCTGATACTACCGCTAGTGAAGTGGGTAAAGCCTATGGCAAGACAACCTATCTAATTACTAACTTACAATCAGTCCCCAGAGGGACGGAAGGAGCAGTAAGCTTAGAAGGTACGATGGCAGGAACGCTGGCTTCCGTGGCACTCGCTGCAATTGCTTGGGTAATTGGCCTAATTAGTCCCATCGGGATTATCTGGTGTGTAATTGCTGCCTTTATTGCCACTACGATTGAAAGTCTGATCGGTGCAACCCTAGAATCTCGCTTCACTTGGTTGACTAACGATCTCGTGAATTTAATCAATACTATCATTGGTGCGATCGCCGCTATTTTTTTAGCCTGGATAATCTGAGCGCACAAATCACACTACTAAGAGCCTAAGCCAATACGACCAGCAAGACTAGTGCTTAAAGGAATCAGAGTTGCCAACATTAAAAATAAGGCTAACAAACCCCAAGCTGCTCTACTATCATCTGGTTCAGTTAATTCATTCTGTACTGGACGCTCTAAATCTCGTTGTAAAAATAAGATTAATACTGCCCAATATAAAGGGATCGGATTGGCGGGATTAAATAGAGAAACAATCCCCAAGATAATTAAAGTTGCTAGTGTGCTGCGTCGAGCAGTTTTGCGTCCATAAATAGCATGAACAATCCTTCCTCCATCTAACTTGCCTGCTGGTAAGAGATTCAAAGCAGTAATTACTAAACCCAGCCAACCAATGATGACCAAAGGATTAATATCTACGACTGCCTCTTCTAAAGCTGAACCTAAAACTACTTTCGCTAAAGTGCCGACCAAAATAGAAGCACGAAAGAATTCTGTAGGCAATTGAAAGGTACTGCCAGGATGAGACAAAATCAAACCAGAAATTAACAGCAGCAAAGATAATACTCCACCTACAGCAGGGCCAGCAAAAGCAATATCAAATAGGGCAGTGCGATTGGGTAACAAAGATTCAAAGCGGGTAATTGCGCCAAAAGAGCCGATCTGCCAGTTAGGGAGGAAGAAGGGAATGCTTAGGCGAATATTGTAGCGATTGGCGATCGCTTTATGACCAAGTTCATGAGCAATTAAGACCGACCATAATCCTAGGCTAAGGGGAATTGCTTCAGCGTAGCGACTAAAATTATCAAACAGATCGAAACCTTGTAGGATGCTCGATGCCTCTAAACTAGTCAGGATTGTACCGAGCAATAAGACAAGCGCTAAATTCTTCTGCGCCAGGGTAGTAGTCTGAGGATCGTTAGTCTTGGGTAAGATTACCACGACAGGTCTTTCCTCTGGGCTTTCTACCAAAAATAAGCGGTATTTATCTGCAAAAGCCTGTTCCAGCTTCTTACTCATCTTGGCATAAGCAACATCTGGCTCACCTCGTAGGTTGCCCTTAAAAATTGCACCATCTTGATAGGGGATGGTTTCAGTCGCAAAAAAAGTATCGATCCCAAAAATTCCTTTAATTGTTACCAAATCTTCATCGGGAATTGGCGAAATCTCGGTTGTTGGTGTTTCTGTGTCTGTTTGACCCTCAACTGATGCTGTTGATTCTATTGCCTCTCGTTTAATTCTCTCTGCTGCTTTTTGTTGCAACAGGGTTTCTTGTCCTGCCTCCCGAAGCTGTTTACCTAGCCAGATATAAATTGCGATCGAAGCTATTAACAAAAATAAAATACTGACTAAATTAAGATATATACCCAAAGCAAACAAGCCAAAGAACAATAGCCAAGGACTCATCAGGACAATGGATTGCAGCCAAGCAAGAATTCCCAGTCTGCCGTAAGTTTTAGCCCTGTTATAGCCCCATACCAGGATCACTGTAACAGCAGCAAAAAGGATAAAGGTAGCGAGAGATTCTGATCCGTCTAACATGCGTTGTTTTAATATTTTGCTAAATTAAACCACGATTAACCGTTAGCAGCAGAATTTAAGCTGATGCTGATTAGGTAATCATCAATGGTTTACCTTATTTTATGATCACATTTTATGATCATAGGTGCATTCACGGATATTTAGGTATTCGATCCATGGCGCTCAACTAGCGATCGCAAATTACTGTGTCCTTGATTTAACGGGCGATCGCCTTTTTCTTTTAGATCTTGTAGGTTGGCTAGAGCGAAGCGAAACCCAACAAATCATTCCATACCAATTAAAGAATTAAAAACCAAAGACGAAGAAGATGGTCGGGTAAAATTGCAATAGCATTAATTATAAATGGGTGTTTTGTAATCGCTCTTTTGAATGAATTTAGCCCAAATAATGCTAATGGAGGACAACAAATGAAAACCCAGAATGAGATTATCAAACAAGGCTATAAGGCATTAGTCGATTCTTTAAGAGTTGTAGATGCAATTCGATTTATACAATACTTTAGTCCTGGAAAGGGTGACTATACCGAAGAACGTCATCAATGGTTAGAGCAAAAATCTTTGGATGATGTATCAGAAAATATAGGGCAATTAAGCAAAGATGAGCTTAATCAATATCTTGAAGTTATTGAATAGTGCGCTCGCTCTTTCTTGGTAGGTTACGTTAATGCAATGTAACGCACATAATCGAAAAAATAACGAGCATAAATTTAGTTTAATTAGAATATTTTAGTTTACTTATTTTGCTTAGTAATTTCAATTAAGTAATTCTCAGTAATTATTAAACTTTAATACTTTTGAATATATTTTCTCCGCATAAATATCTAAGTAAAAATTACGAATTAATTAAACATTAAATAATTAGCTAATGAAGTTAATAAATACCAGAATTATTTACTTTACTTAAAATTCACAATTACTATTGACGTTCACCCCCTCTCTAATGTTATCAATGATACAGAGTATTAATTAATACATTTTTGTCTGTGATTTGAATCACCATCTAATTGTGATTAGAAGTTGGATAAGTATGTTAATTGATTTGTAAGTTGATTGTTTGACAAAAGTTTTTGTCAGTTTTAGCTTGCTTAATATGACTAGTTTTATTAGCTAGTAATTGTAATTTTATTTAGCCAGTAGTATTTTATATATACCTGCTGAAAGATTGACTATGAAAAATTCACACTCAAAGAAATTTGATTTTGATATTCTGATGAATAGTTGTTAGTAATCATTAAAATCAAATGAATAATCTTAAAAAAATACTTTTATATGTCTCAATTCCTATTTTGCTTCTCTTGCTAATTATTCTTTTAGTTGAAAAAAGGACTAATAAAGCCTTGAATGATTACTCAATGTTGCCTGATGGAGTAAAAGTCGTTGACAAGATTGTATTAGGTAGAAGACCAAGAACTTTGTCTAGTGGGTTGATAAGAGCATATCATCAAGAGCTTCAAGACGGAATTTCAAGGGCATTTCGTCGCAATGCAATAGAGCTTGTTTGTACTAATAAAAGTGAAGTTTTGTTAGTTGAGAAAATTCATATACCAATTGGTCAAGGCCCTGTTATCGATGATCGACCTCGACTTTGGATTAGAGATGGTAGTGTTGACTACAATCCAGTTTTAATTAAAAATATCGAAGTTTTCTATGGAGATTATTTCGATACTGTAGTTAGTAATCCCCTTTCCAAAATAGAAACCACTGGGATTATCAAAGCTTTAGAGAAAAGTAACTTCACTAAAATGAGCTTTGAAGCAATGGATGGTAGTCGATTGTTTACTAATGATGCAAAAGTTCCTGAAGTCAGGCGACTAATTAATAATTGTCAATCATAAATAGCTAAAACTATTAATTGCTATTTATTTAAACTCAAGTATTTTGGAGTATTAATAATGAATAAAGTTACCTATAATTTCCCACTAGATCCTAACAGTAATTCAGAATCTGAATTAATTACTGCCCTATATTTATACAGTTTTCTCTGCCAGAAGATGTTTTATTTGTCGTCAATAACGATGGAACTAAAGAAATTCAGAAATTTCGTATTGAACCTAATAAAAGACTAGATCTTAACTCCAAAGAAAATTTTGACTTTGATACCGCTAATCCTGTAGTAGGAGCATTGAGTGGTCTAATATTAGAATCTCGTGTCGATCCGTCGAAAATTGGCCGTACAGTATACTTCGAGTTTGACAACAGAGCGGATCTTCCTTCCCGCGTTTATAACGAGTCAAATTTTCAAAGTGACGTTGTTAAAGAATTCCAACTTAAAGGTCTTGATCCCTTAAACTCGGGAGAAGGATTTGATCCTTTCAAACTTAATAGCGCAATGCTAGAGGAAGCGAAAAAAATATTCGATTCAGGAGTTACTAAATTTCTCTACAAGGGAAAACCAGTCGTCTATGGAACAGATGGTCAAGATATTTTGGCACCAATTGATATAAATGGCGTAACGTATCCATATCAATCAGATTATAAAAAAAATGGTTTGGTTTTCATTGGAGGGAAAGATATAGATTATCTCTCTGGTGGTTACAATGACGACATTTTAATTGGTAACGAAGAAAATGATGTGATTACGGGCGATGCTCCTTTAACGAGTCTTTTTGGTGGTAATGATACGCTTGAAGGAGGCCCAGGAATTGATAAGCTTGATGGCGGTGCTGGAGAAGATGTAGCAGTATTCACTGATGCTTATGCTGACGAAAATGGTGATCAAAATTATACTTTTCTTACTGAGGGTGCAACTACAAAAATTGGGCATACTATAGGTCTTCTTGAACTTGGAATTGACGGCGTTGATACTCTCAAAAATATCGAGTGGGGAGAATTCACCGACATACGAGTACCCATAGGAAACGCGAGACTCGCCTCAGCAACACCTAGCGCACCGCGCCTAATCCCTCTACCCCTAGAAGACGGTGAAATCGAAACAGAAACTAAACAAGCAACCGACACTACTCCCAATCCCAACATAAACGACCTCCCCACCCCACCTCATGTATCCCTATCAGCACCCGTGGCAATGCTGGACGGGAATGTAGACTATACCCTCAATATCTCCCCCTACAAACCAGATACCCAATACAATATTTCCTACATTCTCGATACCTCCGCCAGTATGGATTCTGGGGAATTACAAGCAGCCAAAAATGCTTACACCGACCTAACCAACTACTTTATCGATAACGGACTGGCAGAAAATATCAACTTTGGTGTAGTTAAGTTTAGTCGCAACGCTACTTTATACAAAAACCTAACTGCGAATCAAGCAATATCCACTATTCAAGGTTTAACCTCATCCCCAGCAATAGAAGGTACAGAATATGACAATGCTCTCTATGAAGGATTTAACTTCTTATCACAATCACCCCTAAACGCCTTAAACACTACCAACATTTCCTATTTTGTTTCCGATGGCAGATCTGATATTAGTACTAACTTCTATCATGATGATGCTCAAAGACTAAGAAGATTTTCTAATGTGCAAGCTTTTGGCATCTATGACCCCCTCGATCCTGGCGGAGTAACTTCCAGCCAAATTAACTTTGTAGATTCTAATAATGGTGTGCTGGTTAACAATGTTAATGACTTATCAACTGAACTCCAAAAATCAGGATTAGCAGGTAAAGTAAACCATGTTGATATCCTGGTCAATGATGTAGTAGTCGATACCATCCAAGCTAGTGAATTAACCGATAGTCCTCTAGGCTTGACTTATAAAGGTTCATTAGAAAATGAAGGTTCAATAGAAAACCTAGATGTCAGCATCGATGCTGAGAATGTAATTACCGCCGAAGTAGTCTTTAATGATACTACTGCTACTACCTCTGTAGACTATACCGTCACCGCAGGAGATGGTAAACTCACCGATGCCAGTGGCAACTCCATAGACGAATCAGGCAATACTTCTGGAGATGAAGACCCCTTTGAAAGGATACGCAATGGTGGTGATACTAATGATGATATCACTATAGGCTATAGCGATCGCGGGGCAAATGGTGGTGCTGGTGGAGATTACATCGTCGGCAACCAACGAGATAACCAGCTTGATGGAGGGGACGGAAATGATACCATCATGGGTCATGGAGGCAATGACACCATCATTACAGGTACAGGGACGAATAAAATTAATGGTGGTAAGGGAATTGATACCGTACTCTATGGCAATGTTGCTAATCAAGGTAACAATATATTTCTACGCCGAGCAGCCAATACAGTCAGTTATAACAACACCGATACTCTAACCGAAGTTGAGTTTATTCAATTTTCTGATGTCCGACTCAGTGCGAAAACCCTACAAGTTACCCCGACTCTCGCAGGCAATGATGTTAGTGTCAGCGAACCCAAATCTGGTAATGCCACGGCTCAATTTACCTTGAACTTGTCTACTCCAGCACCAGTGAATGTCCAATTCAACTACCAAACTGTCGATGGAGATGCCGTAGCAGGTTTAGACTATATCGCCAAATCAGGACAAATAACCATTGCTGCGGGACAAACTAGTGCCACTGTTGACGTAGCAGTTATTGGCGACAACCAATATGATGAATCAACCGAAACCTTTGCCTTAAATTTATCATCAATTACAGGAGCTACTTTTGCTGATAATCAGCCAGAATACACCCTAGTTGCCAATATTGAAAATCGAGCGCAAGACTTAAACTTAATTGGCGATGCCGAAGCAAATACCCTAACTGGTGGTGCAGGAGACGATTTAATTGATGGTCAAGGAAATAATGACTATCTTGCAGGAGAAGGGGGTAACGATACTCTCATCGGTGGTAGTGGCATTGATACCTTGGTTGGTGGCTCTGGCAGCGATAGCATGAATGGTGGAGCAGATAATGATACTTATGTAGTTGATAGCGCAGGGGACGTGGTGAACGAAACCTCAACCCTTGCCACAGAAATTGACACCGTACAATCATCAATTACTTATACTTTGGGAACTAACCTAGAAAATCTCACCCTAACTGGGACGAGTGCGATTAACGGAACAGGTAACGCTCTCAACAATTCCATTACTGGCAATACTGCTAATAACAGCTTAATTGGAGCAGAGGGCAATGATACCCTCAATGGTGCTGCTGGATTAGATACCATGACTGGTGGAGCAGGGAATGATACTTATGTAGTTGATAATGCAGGGGACGTGGTGAACGAAACCTCAACCGCTGCCACAGAAATTGACACCGTACAATCATCAATCACTCATACTCTGGGAGCTAATGTTGAAAATCTCTCCCTGACAGGGACGAGTGGGATTAGCGCAATAGGCAACACTCTCAACAATTCCATTACTGGTAATGCCGCTAACAACCAAATTGATGGTGCTGCTGGATTAGATATTATGACTGGGGGAGCGGGTAATGATACTTATGTAGTTGATAATGCAGGGGACGTGGTGAACGAAACCTCAACCGCTGCCACAGAAATTGACATTGACACCGTACAATCATCAATCACTCATACTCTGGGAGCTAATGTTGAAAATCTCTCCCTAACTGGGACGAGTGGGATTAGCGCAATAGGTAACGCTCTCAACAATTCCATTACTGGTAATGTCGCTAGCAACAGTATATCTGGAGCAGAGGGCAATGATACTCTTAACGGCGGAGCTGGCAATGACAAGCTTTATGGCAAAATTGGCAACGATTTATTCAATGGTGAAGATGGAGATGACTACCTTAGTGGTCTTGATGGAGTAGATACCCTCGATGGTGGCGCTGGCAGCGATAGCATGAATGGCGGAGCAGGAGATGATACTTATGTAGTTGATAATGTAGGGGACGTGGTGAGCGAAACCTCAACCCTTGCCACAGAAATTGACACCGTACAGTCGAACCTCACTTATACTCTGGGAGCTAACGTGGAAAATCTCACTCTAACTGGGACAAGTGCAATTAGCGCAATAGGTAACGCTCTCAACAATTCCATTACTGGTAATGTCGCTAGCAACAGTATATCTGGAGCAGATGGATTAGATACCCTCAATGGCGGTGCTGGATTAGATACCATGACTGGTGGAGCAGGGAATGATACTTATGTAGTTGATAATGCAGGGGACGTGGTAAGTGAAACTTCAACCTTTGCTACAGAAATTGACACGGTACAATCGAACCTCACTTATGCTCTGGGAGCTAACCTGGAAAATCTCACTCTGACAGGGACGAGTGCGATTAACGGGACAGGCAACACTCTCAACAATTCCATTACTGGCAATACCGCTAATAACAGCTTAAATGGAGCAGAGGGCGATGATACTCTTAACGGCGGAGCTGGCAATGACAAGCTTTATGGCAAAATTGGCAACGATTTATTCAATGGTGGAGATGGAGATGACTACCTTAGTGGTCTTGATGGATTAGATACCCTCGATGGTGGCTCTGGCAGCGATAGTATGAATGCTGGGACAGGGGATGATATTTATGTAGTTGATAATGTAGGGGACGTGGTAAGTGAAACTTCAACCTTTGCTACAGAAATTGACACGGTACAATCGAACCTCACTTATGCTCTGGGAGCTAACCTGGAAAATCTCACTCTGACAGGGACGAGTGCGATTAACGGGACAGGCAACACTCTCAACAATTCCATTACTGGCAATACCGCTAATAACAGCTTAAATGGAGCAGAGGGCGATGATACTCTTAACGGCGGAGCTGGCAATGACAAGCTTTATGGCAAAATTGGCAACGATTTATTCAATGGTGGAGATGGAGATGACTACCTTAGTGGTCTTGATGGATTAGATACCCTCGATGGTGGCTCTGGCAGCGATAGTATGAATGCTGGGACAGGGGATGATATTTATGTAGTTGATAATGCAGGGGACGTGGTGAGCGAAACCTCAACCGTCACCACCGAAATTGACACCGTACAATCGAACCTTACTTATACTTTGGGAGCTAACCTGGAAAATCTCACTCTAACTGGGACAAGTGCGATTGACGGAACTGGTAACACTCTTAACAATTTTATTACTGGTAATACTGCTAATAACAGTTTAACTGGAGCAGATGGAGTAGATACCCTCGATGGTGGCTCTGGTAGCGATAGCATGAGTGGAGGGACAGGGGATGATATTTATGTAGTTGATAATGCAGGGGACGTGGTGAGCGAAACCTCAACCGTCACCACCGAAATTGACACCGTACAATCGAACCTCACTTATACTCTGGGAGCTAACCTGGAAAATTTCACCCTGACAGGGACGAGTGCTATCGGCGGAAGTGGTAATGCGCTTAATAACCTTTTAACAGGTAATATCGCTAGCAACAGTATAACTGGAGCAGAAGGCAATGATACTGTTAATGGTGGAGCTGGCAATGACAAACTTTATGGTAAAACTGGCAACGATTTATTAATTGGTAGTCAAGGAGATGACTACTTTAGTGGTCTTGATGGAGTAGATACCCTAATTGGCAATGAAGGTAATGACTCCTTCAATGGTGGCACAGGTAGCGATCGCTTTGTCTATGATACTAATGCAGCCTTTACTCCTAGTTCAGTCGGTATAGATTTGTTAACTGACTTTACCAGTGGCACTGACAAGATTGTCCTGGATAAAACCACTTTTACTGCCTTAGGTAGTGTTGTGGGTGGCGGATTCAGTCTCGCCAGTGAGTTTGCTGTTGTCGGTAGCGATGCAGCAACAGCAACTGCGAACGCCTTAATTGTCTACAGCAGTGAGAGCGATAACTTGTTCTATAACCAAAACGGAGTGACCTCTGGTTTGGGTTCTGGCGCTCAATTTGCTACTCTAAGTGGTATTTCTTCTTTGAGTGCTAATGATTTTGAGCTTCAAGCCTAGTCCAATTAGTTTATCTTGCTAAATAAATTAATTACTTGCGATCGTCTTCTGCGTGGCAGCGCTGATTGCTTAACTTCTCAGTTTAGTAAAATTTTGATTAGGCGATCGCATTTTTATTACTACATTAACTTTAATAACTATTTTTACCAAAATTTAGGTATTCGATTCATAACGCTCAACTAGCGATCGCAAATTACCTTGTTCTTTACTCAATAGAGCTGTTCCTGTCTCGGCATCTAAACCAGTCCAATGCATCAGTAAAGCTAGCTTGACTTGCTTGTGACTCTTAATTAATAATTCTTCTGCGCCAGGGCGATCGAGATCGGTTAGGTCACTAACAATCCGTAAAGCGCGATCGTAAAGCTTATCATTAGTGACAGCTACATCCACCATCCGATTGCCATAAACCTTGCCATAGCGCACCATAGCCCCCGTAGAAATGATGTTGAGCGCCATCTTGGTCACAGTACCCGCTTTCAGCCTAGTCGAGCCTGCTAGAATTTCTGCACCAACCAATAGACGAATATCAATATCAGCCTCCATCGGCACTTGTTCAGCACTAACACAACTCATGCCGACAGTTGTTGCCCCCCGAAGTTTAGCTTCTTGTAACGCACCATGAACAAAAGGCGTTGTGCCACCTGCGGTAATGCCGACTACCACATCCAAGCTAGTAATGTGGCGATCGCGCATTGCCTGCGCGCCATCTTCGGGGCGATCTTCTAATGCTTCAGAACTTCTGATTAGAGCAGCAGCACCACCTGCTAGAATTCCCTGGACTAATTCGGGGGGAGTACAAAAAGTTGGGGGACACTCAGCAGCATCTAAGACTCCTAACCTGCCACTTGTTCCTGCACCAACATAAAACAATCTACCTCCCTGTTGTAACGCTGCTGCTGTCGCATCAATGGTTTTAGCTAAATCAATACGGGCATTAGCGATCGCCTCTAGCGTTTTTGCATCTTCTCGATTAAATAAATCAACAATTTCTAGACTAGATAAACGATCTAAATTCTGACTTTGAGGATTAATCTGTTCCGTTAACAAATGTCCCCGCGACTGCAAATTATCCATATTTTTTTAGTATGGGCGAACAGCTGTCCGCCTTTAACTGACTTTTAATTAAAGCAATCCTTCTAGTTGGCGACGAATTCGCTCTAGCTCGTCATTAGCCATTGAATCCACCGAGTCCACTTCTGGAGAGGAATCTTTTGCTTTCTGTTGTTCCCAACTAAGTTCTTCAACATTTTTTTCAGGCGGAATTTCTAATTGTCCAGGCTCCACTAATTTAGAGTCATAGTCTGCCTGACGACAAAACTGCTCTACTTCCTCAGAATCAATTGCTTCTACTTTTGGTTCTAGAAAGTCTTGCGCTTCTAATAACAATGAGTAACGCAGGGCATCATCTTCGTCCTTAAACATCAAAATGGTGTTGCGATCGCCCATTTGAATTGTATGAATTCCTTCATTGTCAGTTCCCGCATTAAACAGCAAAATGTATACCAGCATCTCAACTAACGCTAATTCTATATTTATGCCAATTACAACATAAATTGCTGCAATGAGTAAACCAAATCAACCGACTTTTAGTTTGGCATAGTTGAATTTTAACGCTTAATTTAGCGCTCAATTAAGACCATAAAAATAGAGACGATTATTCAATAATTGCCTCTACTGTTTAGTTACAACCACCCTGACACCAACTAATTTCTCGCCAGCCATTTTTGAGCATTTAAACGTTGAATTGTATACATCACCAACAGGTCTAAATTAACCCTTTTTTCGTCAATCATAAAAGATTCAATCGTACTAGGAGCATTGCCATAAGTCGAACTAGAAAAGGCTTTCTGCCCCGAAATATCTTCATCGGGAAAGTAAATATTAAATTGGCGATCGCCATTTTGCCACTTACCTACTACCTGCCAACAGGGTTCATTTGAGTTTGCCCCTTGAATGGGAACTCCTTGCTGTACGAAAGTTAAATCTGCATCTTCAATTCCTAATTGCGCCATCGCTTCTTTGAGGGTGGGCAAATAATGCTCTGAAATAAATTCGTTGAAAGGCTTGTCTTCGAGTTTGGGCGCTTTTTCTTTCTTTGCTTTGGCAGCAGGTTTAGCCTCTGCTTTCTCTTCTGCCGTTGGTTTTACTTCTTGATTATTTGTTTCCTCTGCCATGTTCCACCAAATTTACAGCTTAAGCTACGGTATTAGATGTGGATCATTCTATCACGGCTATTTACGACGGAATTGATCTAGTCAAAATCTAAGCCAATTTAAGTAGTTTGCCAAAATAATGTGGCGATCGCTTCTCGAAAAAAGAAATAAGCATCCCAAATAATCAAACTATATAAAGCGGTGAGGGCGATCGTCAGTCCCAGCTTTTTCAGCGTCAATATTCCAGCACTGGCATAAGCTAACCAATAAATCATAAAAGGAGTAGTTAAATAGCAAAAAAAACCATATCCCAAAGATTTAAGTATTACTTGAATGACTTTGTAGTCGATGCTGTTGGCTATTTTTAGCATAATACAAAGAGACAAAACACCAGCTACAAACTGTAGGATACTATTTTTTAACAGTATGAATAAAACACTTTGATTATTGGGCGGATTTTTCATGGTCAAATAGCTACCCCTCTCTAGCCTTAACTAAAAAAAGATATTTGTATTATTGTAAGATTACTCCGTAATTATATCTAAGTATTTATCGGTATTTTTTAAAGAGTTAAACAAGCTAAATGAGCAAATATGTAGCTGTGATGTGGAGCGATTTAAGTATATTTAACTAGATGATTGAACACAAAAAAGCTGAACTTGCGGGGAAATCTTTCCAGTTCAGCTTGGCTAATTAAAATATTAAAAATATTAGGCTTGTTTTAACAATGATTAAATCTGATTGGTATTTTGTAGGCTTTGAATACATGCAGTACAAGAACAACCAAAATGATTTAGCAAAGTATTGTCATTAACTAATTGTAGGGAAGAGCTAACAACATTTAAGCTAACAGCAGGGGATTGTAACTGATCTTTGATCGTTAGATTAGCGGCGATCGCCTGATTGGTCACAAACAATAAAGCCACGAAGCTAGCAGATGCAGCTAAAAGACGTAATATGTTTTTAAGCATAAAAATTTTACTGAGGAAATATACAAAGTTATTTGTAGGTTATTGCAAATAATTATAACGGTTGAGATCGACCTTTTGTAATTTCACTATGACAAATAGATAGTTCTATGATGCACGGCTTTATTCCTCCTCAGCGCTATTTTCCTTATCTCACCTGGTCACAAATTGAGCAGATGCCCAATAAAGAAAATGTGGTAATTATTCAACCCGTTGGGGCGATCGAACAGCATGGGCCTCATTTACCCATTGCGGTAGATTCGGCGATTAGTTTAGGGGTATTAGGTAAAGCTTTGTCAAAGTTGGATCGCGATCTTCCAGCTTATGCTTTGCCTTGTCTCTACTACGGAAAATCTAATGAACACATTGGTTTTCCTGGCACAATCACTCTTAGCGCCCAGACTCTGTTAGCTGTAATTACCGAAATGGCTTTGAGTATCTATCGCTCAGGCTTTCGCAAGCTGATACTGATGAACTCCCATGGGGGACAGCCTCAAATCATGGAAATTGCAGCTAGGGATCTCCATCAAGAACATCCAGACTTTTCGGTATTTCCCTTGTTTACCTGGCGTGTGCCTCATGTTGTGGGGGAGATGTTAACACCGCAAGAACGGAAATATGGGATTCATGCGGGAGATGCCGAAACCAGTATTATGCTGTCTCTCTTGCCACAACAGGTTCAAATGGACAAGGCAGTCAAAGAATACCCCCAAGGCTTACCAAAAGACAGTTTACTCGACATGGAAGGTCAACTACCTTTTGCTTGGTTAACCAAAGAACTAACTAAGAGTGGAGTTATGGGAGATGCCACCGTTGCCACGACAGAAAAAGGCGATCGCATTTTAGAATCTTTGGCGACTGGCTGGGTTCAGGTAATTCAAGATGTTTATAAATTTCAACAACCTAATTTTGATTACTGATTATTGATTACTGCTCATTGTTCATTACTCATTGCTAGTTGTTCGCTATCTGCATCGCAATGTTGTTGAATAATGGCGTAACATTCCTCAACAGAGGCTCTTGCTGTCATTGCTGCTACTAAAGCTTCATAAGATTTTTGGTGTCGAGTCAAAAGATTTGTCGCCTGTAGTTGCGCCCAACGTTCTTTTTGGGGATATCCTACCTCTGGCAAACCCGCCATCATTAAAGCTTGTTTAAGTTGCTGTCTATCTTCTGCACCTCCTTGAGCATTACCATAAACCATTTTTTCCGCAGCAATTCCCGCCATCCAAACAGTGCAGAAACGTTCTAAACTAAGGCGCATTTTTTCTAGTTCAAACGGTTTGGCTGTTAAAGACTCGGTATCAAAGCCAACTCCACCTCGACCTAACTTTCCTTGTTTGAGAACTTCCCAAGCCGTTAAGGTATAGCCTGTAATGGGAATCCCTAAAAAATAAGCGGTCAAAAAATGTCCCGCTTCGTGGTTAATAATGCGTTGGCGTTGTTCGACAGAAGCAAATAAATCTAACAGTAAAGAAACTCCGCGACTATTCCAACTCAGAGTATCAACTGTGGCTAAACTCAATATTCCAAAGGTAGCCGCAGCAGGAACAAAGGGGGAAATGTTAAATATTGGCCCTAATAAAGAAGAAAGAGTCATCGTAAAAATTGCGATCGCAATCAAATTTAAAGCAGTTTGAGGCATCTTGGCGGTATTTATTTAATATTGAGATTTGTAAACTTAATCTTCAGTATATAGATTTTAGCCAACCCAAGTTGTAATTAGATTACTCATAAGCTGGCTGTTGATATTTTGTGGACAGCAATAAAGTAGTCCAATCAACAAAGTTTACGAAATAAATGTTCACGTTACTATTAATAAAATGTTAATAGTTTAAATGTATAGATTCAAATTATAATTAATCTCAAAATCAATAACAGTCTATTAATTTCCCTAAAAGGTTATTGTTAAGATGTTTTTTTTAGTTTTATGTCTTAACCTCATGAGCAATCTAGCTATTAATAACTTTTATAAATATCAAGATAAAATGTTTAAAATATTTAAAAATGTTTAAATTTAATAGTTGGAAATTAAGAAAAAAATTCACTATTTTACTCTTGTTAGTTCTCTTGATAGGATTAACCTGTATCGGCAGCATTTTAACAGCAGTTCTGAAACACAAAACAGAACATGAAATTAGTGAACAAGCTTTAATTTTAATGGAGACTATGAACTCGGTGCGGGACTATACTAGTAACCAAGTTCAACCTGAATTGGCCGATCGCATAGATGTTGAGTTTTTACCCGAAACTATTCCAGCTTATTCAGCTAGGGAGGTTTTTGAACATCTACGGCAAAATAATCCTGAATATCGCGACTTTTTCTATAAAGAAGCTACGATTAATCCTACCAATTTACGCGATCGCGCCGATCAATTCGAGACAACATTAGTCGAAAAATTTATTGCTAATACTGATTTGCCAGAAACCAGCGGTTTTCGTTCTATTCCTGGTGGTGATATTTTCTATATTGCTCGACCAATTAAAGTATCTAAAATAAGTTGTTTGCAATGTCATAGTACTCCAGATGTTGCCCCCCAAAGCTTGATCGAACGCTATGGTACAGTCAATGGCTATGGTTGGAAATTAAACGAAATTGTCGGCGCTCAAACCATTTCAGTTCCAGCTCAAAAAGTTTTTAATGAAGCAAAAGAGACTTTTTTACTGATCATGACTGTTGTTTCTTCGATCTTTATTGTGGTTATTTTACTAGTAAATGATCTATTAAATCGTCATGTAATTCGCCCCTTGAAAAAAATTGCCAAGGTAGCCGAAGAAGTCAGTACAGGTGATATGAATGCAGAATTTGGACAAGTCTCTGAAGATGAAATTGGCAACTTAGCAGCAGCTTTTAAACGAATGAAATTAAGTTTAACTTTAGCAATGAATCGAATTAGTCAAATTAAAAGTGTTAATCGAGATTAAAGAATTAACTTCAGTTCAATCTGCTAAATCTAAAGATTAAGTCTCTAATAACAACCGTTTAAATTTGATAGCTTGCTGAGAATCGGGAATTTGCTCAGCTAAATCATTGACAAAAGCTTCTGGAGATTTAGATGCAGATTGCATTAAAACTTCATCAATAATTAAACTCGCCATCGGGCCAATAAAATAAGCCAATTCTTTCTGACAGCGTTGAACAAATTTAGGTTCAATAGTTGGCTGTTTTTTAGATAAATTAAGCACATTATTCGTGTTGGCTGGTCTTAAATCAGTCAAAGATTTAGATGTTAGAGGTTGAGTACAATCGACAACAGCATTTTCATTAAAGGTATTTTCTTGATTAATTAAAGTAGCAGAATCGGGTGGAGAACAAGGAAAAATTGAGTCTAGTTTAGATGATTGAAATTCATTATTTCGAGTAGGTACGACAATAGAAGTATGGCAATCAATTATTTTTTGCTGAATATCAAGTAAAACTGCATTCGCTGCATTATAACGTTCCTGGGGTCTTTCTTTAGTCATTTTATCCAGAATTTCGGTAAATTCTTGGCTGACTCGCACATAATTGTGCCATTCCCATTCCAGAGAATAACTATTTACTAAGGATGTAGGATTTTTTCCAGTTAGTAATACTAAAGCTGTCACTCCTAAAGCGTAAATATCACTACTAGGAGAGCAAATACCCATGCCGATTTGTTCTCGGGGAGCATAACCAATTTTGCCAACAAAAGACATTTTTCCTACATAGGAATAATTATCGGAGTTGAGTTGTTTTTGTTCACGAACAATATTAGTCAGCTTGCCCACACCAAAATCAATCAACACTGGTAATGTTTTGCCTTCTGGCTGCATAATCATAATGTTATCTGGAGAAATATCTCGATGAATAATACCTAATTTGTGGATGTAGTCAAGGATTGGCAATATATTCATCAACCATCTAATTACTTCCGATTCCTGAAAAACTTGATTGTTTTTTTGACGTTCTTGTAAGATTGCAGAATAAGTTTTTCCTTTGACATATTCTTGCACTAAAAATAGACGGCTTTTTCCCTCAAAACAGGCAAGAAATTTAGGAATTTGGGGATGAGAAATTTGATGCAGTATTTGAGCTTCTCTTTTAAATAGTTCTCGAGACTTCTCTAGATCGTATTGTCCCGAACCCAGTGGAGCAAACTCTTTAAGCACGCAGGGATCTTGAAACCGATGAGTATCAAAAGCTAAATAAGTGCGTCCTAATCCACCCTGACCCAGAACTTTTTGAATTAAGTAGCGATTATCAATCAATGTACCAGTAGGGATTTCGGCTTTCCCTTCAATCGCATTAGACATAATATTTTTGATACTCCTGAATCTAAATTAGTTACTTTTTGCTCCTAATTATTTATTTAAGTATTGCCTAACAAATCAATAATTAAATAGATGGGAAAATGATGTTAACATACTTCCCATTGTAGATATACTTCCTTCAGCTTTAATCTTTAACTTTAATAAATTTCATGTATTTTTATCGTCGTTTATTAATAGTATTCTTGTCAATTTTACTGGGAATAGTCTTAGCTATCGGTTGTGCTTCCAGATCGCCTTCTGGAGAAAAATTGGTGATTGGTGTTGTCAGTTACGATGCAGGTGCGAGTTCGATCGATAAATATGAAAATTTTCAAAATTATTTAGCAGCACAAACTAAATCAATTGTGGAGTTAGAGCCAGCATTTAATGAACTGACAGCCGTTGAAGAAGTTAAACGAGGAGTTTGGTCAATAGTTTTTGCACCTCCTGGATTAGCAGCGATCGCCATCAAGCAGCAAAATTACTTGCCGATCTTCTCAATGGCAGGTTTACGCAATGTACGCTCTGTAATCGTCGTCAACAACAATCGGTTGCAAAATCTTGACGATCTAAGTAACAGTATTGTAGCACTAGGACAACCTGGTTCGGCGGCAGGATATTATTTGCCTTTATATGACTTATATGGTTTGACTCTTAAGGAAGTGCGGTTCGCCCCGACACCGAAAACTGTTTTGCAATGGCTCTCTCAAGGAAAGGTAGATGCGGGGGCTTTATCGGAAGCAGATTTTGAGCTTTATCACCATGAATTTGAGCAAAAGGGATTGCGTATTTTGCACACAACCCGATCGGCTCCTCCTAGCATCGTGTTACTTCAATCTTCAATCGATGCAGAATCTCGACAGCAAATTGTCGAGGCGATGAAGGCAGCTGCTCCCAGCACGATTGGGGATGCTGGCTATCTTCCCGATGCGCCAATTCCTGACTACGAGCAATTTATTAAGATTGTGGAAAAAGTCAGACCCCTCGAAACCCAAGTCCAAGAAAAACCCGCAGTTCTAATTTTTAAATAAAGCGATTAGGCGGAGCCTACCCTTCGCGATCGCCAAAATTACTGTAATCAAAAATCGAATTGGTTTATTTTGTCGTCGAATTATTACCAGACGGATTTGGCACAGTACCTGGTGGTGCAGATTGAGGCTGAACAGGTATAGTTTGCGTTGGTGTAGATTTTGACTCTGGTTTTGGTTCTCGCATCACTGGGGGAGGAATCAAAAACAAAGCCACTGCCGCCAATGCCAAGCTAGTCATCCCAACTACAGCAGGAGTTGCCCTTTCAACTAGAGGCTGCTCTGGTTTACGATAGCGTCTGCTAACTG
This sequence comes from Pleurocapsa minor HA4230-MV1, assembly GCA_019359095.1. Taxonomy (NCBI): domain Bacteria; kingdom Bacillati; phylum Cyanobacteriota; class Cyanophyceae; order Pleurocapsales; family Pleurocapsaceae; genus Pleurocapsa; species Pleurocapsa minor. Next base: position 337,626 of record JAHHHZ010000013.1, read on the forward strand.
GCTGTAATTCCAGGGTCATATCAGGCAATACAGAACGATCCGCATAAAGTTGATCGATCGCATCAACTAAATCGAAAAGCTCTACTGTCGTAATGTCAATTTCGGTTTTAGCTTCCCCGCTATCAGGCTGAGGCTGTAAAGTCAGGCGATGTAAATGTGATTCGGGTACTGGACTAATAGATACTTGAGGATATTCAGCGCTACTATTGTTAGATTTATGGTTAGATTTGTCAGAGGCAAATAACCCACTTAAGAATCCTTGAGCGTAGTTACTGATGGCGCGAGCAAGATTAGTTAAAAAAACGCTACCACCACTCAACTTTTGATTCGACTTGAGTAAATGACACTCAGCATTGATCAAGATAGATATCGGCGGTTGTCCGCTCAAGATATCAGCACTTTCTGTATTAGCATCCTCCATCCCTTCCAAAATCAGATTGCAGCTAGGCAAACTATACTGTCTTTTGCTACTCATAATTAAGCCACTTCCCCATCAAACAAACTATACCAAACACGCTGTATACCCCTTGTACCAGTACAAAACAATAGCTTGTTCAACAAGGACAAAGCCAATTCGTTCAGCTGTTCTTCGGAGTCAATATAGGCTGACACTTTAGCACGACGAGAGTTCATCCGACTACGGAAATGAGCGCGGAATCGCTCTAAATATTCAGAGAGACGAAAATGATTATCTAGGGGGAGATTTTTCTCTCGCATCTGTTGTTCTGCCAATAATAGCTGTCGAATCACAACCATTAAATCTTTAGCTCTAAAGCCAGCAATAATTACCAGGGCTTTTGCTTGATCTAGGCTCAAATAATCTCTAGTGTAAGAACGTCGCCAAGGATTACTACAGCGTAAACGCCAAAGATTAACCCGATGCTTGACAACGCGATCGATGCCCAACTGTCTGGCTGTAGCTAGCATATGTTCTGATGCCCCTAGTTCTAAAGCTTCTAATGCTAATAACAGTAAATCTATTTGCTGTTGAGTGCGGGGAGAACAAACCTTAGCAGGAAGAGATATGTCTGGTAAAGTATTTAAAATTGAGGCTGGGCTGTCTCCTAAAGATTGATGTTCCGATTCTAAACTTGCAGATTGGCTCATTATAAAATTAAGTCCAAATTTAAATTGCCGATGATTGTTCTTTGTCGAGGATAACAAATAATTATCTGGTGTTATGATGCCATAGCTATTCGACTCAAAAACCAGTCTAGCCTGATTTTTTGCAGTTTATTGATAAAAAGAAGTATGCAACTTAACTCATTAATTCGCGATATTCCCGACTTCCCCCAATCAGGAATCTTGTTTCGCGACATAACTACTCTCCTAAATAATGCCCAAGGTTTACGAAATACTATCGATCGCCTGTGTACAGAATGCCAAACAGCTAATTTAACACCCGATTACATTGTTGGCATGGAATCGAGAGGATTTATTTTCGCCACTCCCCTGGCATATCAGCTCAACGCTGGATTTGTGCCTGTACGCAAGCCAGGAAAACTTCCTGCACCCGTCTACTCAGCGACTTATGAATTGGAATATGGCACAGATCGACTAGAAATTCATCGAGATGCGATCGCTCCTGGCTCAAAAGTGTTAATTGTTGACGATTTATTAGCCACAGGGGGAACGGCTAAAGCTACGGCTGAATTATTAGCCCAACTGCAAGCGGAAGTGATTGGCTTTGCTTTTGTGATTGAGCTGTTGGCGCTCAAGGGGAAAGATAAATTACCCACTATTCCCGTAATTAGTTTGGTCAAATATTAAACTGATTGTGACTGTAACTCATTTGGTTGTATATTATTTCAAGCAAATAAGTTACAAAATTTTGACGTTCTAAGCATAATCTAGAAGCATTGATCATAAACTCGATAGAGAGTATAAAATTGTCTATGTTTTGAGATCGTAGATTTATTATCTTGCTGCAAGATCGGGTTGAGCGAGGCAAATTAGTGGTCAAAAACAAGTATAAAAACCAGTAAAATTGCTGCCCAACCATTAACTTGTCGAGATATTTAGTCAAAAATTATTCTAAATTATTAAATTAAGGAGTGAGGAGTGGGTCAGAAAAATAAATTCATTAAACTAGTTGGTATTAGTACGGCGATCGCCCTAAGTAATATTACCGCCTCTGTTGCTCAAGCACCTGGTAAGATTACTGAACAGATTGCTCAGGAAAGTGAGATGCCAGATGCAGCTCAAGAAATTCAACCTGCTCAACAGTCTATTCCTGACGTTGAAAAGCTTAATCCTAGCGGTAATCCCCTCTCATTTCCCACTACACCTGAAGAAGTTAAGGTAGATGCTCAAAAACCGATTACCATAGAACAGGCTCTTGAACTATCCTTGAATAACAATAAGGAAATCGAAGAGGCGAGAATACAGGTAGAACAAGCTGAAGCTGCATTAAGAGAGCAAAAAGCCGCTCTTTATCCTACTTTAGGCCTGACAAGTGGGTTGACCTATGGTAACGATCTTTTTCTCGATAGTGTTTCTGAACAGAGGATCGATCAAAATGTCGAAGACACTGTAGAACAAGCTCGCGCTGAGAACCCTGATCTGACAGAAGCAGAACTTGGACAATTTGAAGAAGATGTCAGGCAAAGCGAAGAAGATCGCTTTACAGATGCTAACTCCGCTAGCTTCGATTTCCAGGGTGGTTTGGTCATCAACTATGATATCTATAATGGTGGTCAAAGAGGTGCTGCTATCCGTGCTGCGGAAAAGCAATTGCGCAGGATAGAGCTAGATTTAGAGAGAGTCGTTGAGGAAGCTCGTTTTGAAACTTCTAGAGATTATTACGAACTACAAAATAGAGATGCTCAAGTCGAGATCCAACAAGCAGCCGTACAAGATGCAAGTCAGACCTTAAAAGATGCTCAACTTTTACAACAAGCAGGACTAGGCACTAAATTTGAAGTGTTGCAGGCAGAGGTAGAATTATCTCAGGCACAACAAGATTTGACAACAGCGATCTCCAATCAAAATATTGCTCGTAGACAGTTAGCAGAAACCTTAAGTGTTTCCCATAGCACCGATCTGGCTACTGCTGATGCAATTCAGGAGGCGGGAGTTTGGGATCTGGAGCTACCTGAAACTATAGTTCAGGCTTTTAAAAATCGGGCGGAACTAGAACAATCCTTGCTAGAAAGAGAGATTAGACAGGAAGAGCGAACAATAGCTTTGTCACAAGCAAGACCTAACCTCAGTGCTAGTGCTAACTATAGCCTCAACGATGACTTTGAAGACGATTTTGATGTTACCGATCAATATCAGCTAGGCTTAAATTTAGAGTGGACACTATTTGACGGTGGCGCAGCTCGCGCAGGAGCAGAACAGGCAGAAAAAGACCAAGAAATTGCGGAGACAGGATTTGCCAACCTGCGTAATCAGATCCGTTTTGCCGTAGAGCAAGCATTTTTTCAACTGAGGTCAAATAAAAATAATATTGTTACCAACACCAAAGGAGTGAGATTAGCAGAAGAAAGTTTACGTTTGGCTCGACTACGTTTCCAGTCAGGAGTCGGTACTCAAACTGAGGTGATTGATGCTCAAACTGCATTAACTAGGGCAAGGGGTGACAGGCTAAGCTCGATTATTGAATATAACCAGTCCTTTGCTGATTTAACTAGACAGGTTTCTAATACTCCTGATAATGGATTACAGGATTTACCATAAAGTATTGTTAGCTCTAAGCTTTTAGTTCGTAATAAAATGTGGTTGAGCAAATTAAAAAATACGAATAATTGGATCTGGCGCTGGTTTTGTGTTAGCGTCCTTTTTTTTCCTCTATTTCCTGCCTTGGGAGCATTAGGATTAGTAGTTGTTTTAGCCCTAATTTGGCGAAATAGCTATGCTCAAATTCTTCGCAGTTCTCTTAATCGAGCATTTGGCATATTAGCTGGTTTATTAATTCTTAGTGCAGCACTAGCAGAATACCCTCAAGAAGCAGGGTTAGGGTTGGCTAATTTTCTGCCTTATTTCGCCTTATTTATGGCGCTTAGGTGTTTGATTACCGAACCGAGACAACTTCGTATCTTATCCTGGCTATTAATACTTCCTTCCTTACCGATAGTGGTGCTGGGTTTGGGACAACTTTTCCTGGCTTGGGATACAATCGCGCTAATTGAATCTATTTTTGGCTGGCAGTTAGTTCCCTTGGGAGTTCCTCCAGGCAGAATGTCATCCGTGTTTAATTACACTAACTTTCTGGCAATTTATCTGGCGATCGCTTTTACCCTAACATTAGGACTATGGTGGTCAATGTGGCGACAAAAATCAACTAACTTAAGCAATCAACGTCTATTTTCTCTAGGCTTACTAATGTTAATTTTATTAGCCGATCTTAGTGGCTTAATTTTGACTAGTTCTCGCAATGCTTGGGGATTAGCTGTATTTAGCTTTATGGCTTATGCCCTATACTTTGGGTGGAAATTGTTGATCTGGGGCGTTACTGGCGCTGCTACGGCTATTATATGGGCTTCTTTCGCCCCCAATCTCGGCGGGATGCAGTTACGTCAGATAGTACCCAGTTTTATTTGGATCAGACTATCAGATCGGGCATATGAGCGTCCTGTAGAAACTCTGCGACTTACTCAATGGCAATTTTGCTGGGATTTAATTACAGATCGTCCTGTTTTTGGTTGGGGACTCCGTAACTTTACACCCCTTTATGAAGCCAAAATGAATCTCTGGCTAGGACATCCCCACAATTTATTTTTAATGTTTGGTGCAGAAGCAGGAATGATCTCTTTGCTATTATTTTTAGTAATTATTGCCGTCATTATGTTTCCAGCCGCCAAGCTATTCTTAACTTGTTCGGGTCAAGAATATGACCTGATTCTATTTAGCTATTTACTGGCTTTTACCGCCTACATTCTTTTCAACCTAACAGACGTTAGCATCTTTGATTTGCGCGTGAATACTATCGCCTGGATCTTACTAGCAGCAATCAGTGGCGTAACTAATTCTCAATTAAGCAAACCTGAAATTAACTAGTTGAGATTAAAGGTAATATTTTTTTTACAGCCATACTAGTAAAGTTATTACAATTATCAACTGTCCATTACTAAATCTGACCCTGATGGAAATTCTAATTATTGAGGACGAAGAGGAAATCGCTCAATTAATTGAACAAACTCTTACCAAAGAAAGTTTTTCCTGTCGTATTGCCAACGATGGATTGACGGCATTAGCTATTTTTGAGCAGCAACAGCCTGATGTTGTTATTCTCGACCTTATGCTGCCTGGTTTAGATGGACTAGAAGTCTGTACCCGTATCCGCCAGCAGCCTTATAATAAAGATCCCTACATCATGATGCTGACTGCTAGAGGAGAAGAAATTGACCGAGTTATTGGACTTTCCACAGGAGCTGATGACTATTTAGTCAAGCCTTTTAGTCCCAGAGAATTAGTTGCTAGAGTTCGTGCCTTATTAAGACGCAGCCTACGCCACGAGGTGTCAGAAGATAACTCGCAAAATTATCGCACTAAACATTTTACTGTCGATTTAGATCAGCATGTAGCAACTAGAAAGTTGGACTCCCAAACCCCAGAAGAATTAGACCTGACAACTTTAGAATTCAATCTCCTTTCGACCTTTCTCAGCTATCCTGGACGAGTTTGGAGTCGCACCCAGCTAATCGATCGACTTTGGGGTAATGATTTCTTTGGTGATGAACGAGTTGTCGATACCCATATCAGAAGACTGCGGAAGAAAATCGAGCCAGATTCAGCAAATCCCACCTTTGTTAAAACCGTGGTTGGTGTTGGCTACAAGTTTGAAGATGATCATGTGTAAAATGATTACAGTAGACAAATCGATTTTATCGCTACTTTACGTAGTTAATTTTTTTAGCTATTAATAATCAAAAATAGTTTTTTTTAAACCTAATTGGTATCAAAAAACCTTTGATACTAAATCCGTTTCGTATAGATTACTTAAAAAATAAAGTCATAAGTGTTTATTAATCTCCCAGTCCTCTATTCTCCTAGTCAGCTTAAATAAATAACTTCTGTCAATCGGATTTAGTATGATTGCCAAATTGTTGCCATTGATACTCTAATTTTTTTAGAAAAAACTAATATCTATACAGGATTGTTTACTGTGAAATATATAAAAGAAGATTATCAATGAGCGCTCACTTTTAAAGTTTCTACTGATGTATCTGCCAAAATAAGTAACTTGATTACTTAAAAGTAAGAGTTGTCAAAATAGTCAAAATAGTCTAATGCGTCCTTAAATCCAGCCCTAATGGGAAATTTCTGTGGCGAATCAAAGAAAAGTAGGGTAATTCTGAAGACAGGGAAGTTCTGTAGGCGGGTTTCTCGTCGCAGGAAACTGTCCGTTTTTATTATAAAAACCCTTCTAGAAAAATTGTCTAAAGATTATAAAATGTATGATTTAGTATATAAAATGTATGATTTAGTACAAGAATTACTAAAAATTAAATGCTGTTATTTTAAAGTTACTAATAATATTCAACTTTTGATAGAGAACTTTTAAAAAATATTTTTTTAAGATGACAACAAATCCAAAAAATTAGGCTCAAAATTTGAATATGAAAGAGATGTGTTGGCTACCATGCAAAGGAAAACAATCGCATATTGCACTTCATTTGAGGGAATATCCCTATGAATCTTGGAAAGTTTACACAGCTTCTCCTCATGCCGTACCAGACCACAAAGTACCTGGAGGTTCAAAAGGTTGGGCAACTTTTCAAAAACTACGCCAAAATGGTTGGATTTTAATTAGTAGTGAGCGTGCTAAATTACCTACTTCATTAGCAATAGCAAGCCACCAACGTAATTAAATTTTCAAGCAAAAAATTACAGTGTTTGGCTAGTCCTGAAGTCTGGAAAACTCTGGTAAAAATTTAACTAAGTATTAACTAAATGAAGGAAAAGAAAAATCTGGAGAACTTTCCTCAAACTTTGAAAAAAGGTATTTGGATATTAGGTACAACTTCTTGGATGTTTGGAATTAGCGATCGCAGTATTGCATCCTTAGCGGATAGCTATATTTCCGCTATAGATTTGATTCAGCTATTTACGGCTTCGTTTTTCTTTGTTAGTTGGCTATTTTTAAAGCCCGAATAATATGAGTAGTAATCGTTTATCAAACAAACCTAAATTTACCCCTCATCAAACAGTGGGCTTTATCGGAGGTATGGGTAAAATTAAAAGTATTCAACAGCAAGATAGTCGTTGGGTTTATACAATCGAAATGAATATGGGAGCAGAACCCGATTTTGGCAGAGTAGGGGCGGAGACAACTATTGTTTTAGCAGAACAAGATATTCGCTGGGTGCATCTGTTTTTAGCAGAACAAGAGATGCACCCTATCCACTGAGCAAAATTTCTCCTTATTTCTCATTTAAGCTTGGTTATTAATTGGTTGAATAAGCTGATTGGGCAAAAATTGATGATTTATCTAGAGATGTTCTGGTTAATCTATAATTTTGCTGTTATCCTGAATCTTGCTTTAACCAGTTATTTGAGCATATGACCAACCAACAGCCAATTCAGATTCCTCATTGTACCTGGCAACGTTCTATCGGTAAAGGATGGGATCATCCCTACACGGTACGCTACGCTAGTAATCTGGATGATGGCCCTTGGCATGGAATGCCCTTGGGCGGGATGGGTGCAGGATGTATTGGTAGATCGAGTAAAGGAGATTTTAATCTCTGGCATTTGGATGGGGGAGAGCATATTTTTCAGTCTCTTCCCGCCTGTCAGTTTAGTGTGTTTGAACAAACAGCATCAGCTACTCAGGCTTATGCTTTAAGTACAGAAGCACCAAAGGATAATACCTTATCTCGTTGGTCATGGTATCCCACTGAGGGCGGAACTTACAGCGCGTTATATCCCCGCAGTTGGTTTGAGTATCAAGGAGTCTTTGCAGCAGACATTACCTGTGAGCAATTTTCACCCATTTGGGCGGAGAACTATCAAGAGTCTAGTTATCCGATAATTAATTTTGATTGGACGGTACACAACCCTACAGATCGGCCCATCACCTTAAGTATCATGCTGACATGGCAAAATACTGTCGGCTGGTTTACTAACGCCATTAAATCGCCGACGATTAAAGTGCGAGATGATGGTAGTCCTGAATATGAATATCAACCTAAGTGGCGGGATAGCACAGGTAATTATAACGAGTGGATTCAAGATAATTATCGGGTGGGCTATTTGATGAATCGGGTGAAGCCTGATGAAGATGTCCAAGAAGGAGATGGGCAAATTGCGATCGCCTCAATTTATAATCCTAGTGTCGAAGTATTTTATCTCAGCCGTTGGAATCCCGATGGTGACGGAGGGGAAGTTTGGGATAACTTTGCCGCAGATGGCTCATTACCCGACTTACAGAATGAAACTCCTGCCGATCCTGGAGAACAAATTGCCTGTGCGATCGCAATTCGGTTTACAGTTAAACCAGGTCAAACTAAGAAAATTCCTTTTACTCTAGCTTGGGATTTACCCATCACTGAATTTAAGCAGGGGGTTAACTACTACCGTCGCTACACGGACTTTTTTGGGCGGAATGGCAAGAATGCCTGGAGTATGGTGCGGACTTCCCTCAAGCATAGTGATCTGTGGCGCGAAAAGATTGAGGCTTGGCAACAACCGATTCTGCAACGGGACGATTTACCCAACTGGTTTAAGATGGCGCTGTTTAACGAGCTATACTTACTGGCTGATGGTGGTACTCTCTGGACTGCTGCCACAGAAAACGATCCCGTAGGACAGTTTGGAGTTTTAGAATGCCTGGACTATCGCTGGTATGAAAGCCTAGACGTGCGCCTATATGGTTCATTTGGCTTGATGATGCTGTGGCCAAAACTCGATAAATCCGTCTTAGAAGCCTTTGCCAGAGCAATTCCCCACCATGATGATACCCCGCGTATTGTGGGTTACGATCGCTCTAGCGCCATCAGAAAAGAAGCTGGCGCAACTCCTCACGATCTTGGCGCACCCAATGAGCATCCGTGGCAGGAATCTAACTATACTTCCTATCAAGACTGTAACCAGTGGAAAGACTTACCCAGTGATTTCGTGTTGCAGGTATATCGTGACTATCTGCTGACGGGAGAAAACGATCCCGATTTTCTCTGGGAATGTTGGGACAGCATTACTCTGACTCTGGCATATCTCAAAAAATTCGACCGTGACAATGATGGCATCCCCGAAAACTCTGGCGCACCAGATCAAACCTTTGACGACTGGAAACTACGAGGTATAAGCGCCTACTGTGGTGGACTTTGGATTGCAGCACTCGAAGCAGCAATTAAGATCGCTCAGATTTTACTAGCTACTCCTCCAACTAATCCTCAGTTACAGCCAGAAAATTTCCCGACAAGTATGCAAAATACTTTGGATACTTATCATAGCTGGTTGCAACAATCGCGATCGCTTTATCATGATGCTCTCTGGAATGGTGAATACTATCGTCTCGATACTGAAAGTGGCTCAAATGTAGTCATGGCAGATCAACTCTGTGGGCAATTCTACGCTCGTTTACTCGGTTTACCCGACGTGGTAGAAGAGCAATATACTATATCTACCCTGAATAAAATCTATGATGCCTGTTTCCTGAAATTCCATGATGGTAAATATGGTGCAGCTAACGGTGTGTTGCCTGATGGTAGTGCTGTTAATCCCAAGGATACCCATCCTTTAGAAGTCTGGACAGGAATCAACTTTGGTTTGGCTGCCTTTATGCTGCAAATGGATATGAAAGAAGAGGCTTTTAAGTTAACGGAAACTGTAGTGAAGCAAGTGTATGAAAATGGTTTGCAGTTTAGAACTCCTGAAGCGATTACTGCGGTGGGGACTTTTAGAGCAAGTCATTATTTGAGAGCGATGGCTATTTGGGGGATTTATGGGGTTTTGAGTGATTGGAAGTAGGAGTTTCGCGCCAAGACGCAGAGACGCAAAGGATTTAATCACTTATAAGAAAATGGAACAAACAGATATTGATGATTATCCCTGTAAAACTATTTATGTGCGTTTAAGTCGAATTTAAAATGCCATTGAAAATTTTAATTACTATTTTCCTAATATTTCCTCTTCTTTCAGGATGTCAGGCGATATTCTTAGACTGTACAAGTAAGCAAACTACCAAACCAAGACATCTCAAACGTTTACTTAAGACTAAAAAGTGTACTAATTGCTATTTAGGCGATGCCGATTTACGGGGTGCAGATTTAAAAGGTGCAGATCTGTCTGGATCTTATTTAGTCAAAGCGGTTTTAGATGATGCCGATTTAAGGAATGCTAATCTCAGTAATACTCAATTGAGTTGGTACGATATGAATACTGGTGCTGGAGAAAATGGTTATATTGGGCCACCTACTAGTTGTCAAGTAGATATGTCAGCTTCTCTTAAAAGAGTAAATCTAAGCGGTGCAAACTTGAGAAACGCTAATTTGAGAGATGTTGAGTTGCAAGGATCAAACCTACAAGATGCTAATTTATCAGATACTGATCTATCTCAGGCACAATACAGTAAAGCAGGAATGTTTGAGAAGGAAAGCATAGACAATGGAGATACAAATTTTCCCCCTCAGTTTGAACCATCAAAAGCAGATATGATTCGAGTTGGGGAATATCCTCTAGATTTTAGTAAAGTAGACATCAAAACTGTAGATTTAAGAGGTAAGGTTATTTACAAAGAAAACTTTGACGGTCGAGATTTGAGTGGGCTAAATTTTGTGGGTGCAAAATTAATCGAAGTTTCTTTTGAAAACGCCAACCTAAATAACACTAACTTCGGCGGTGCAGAATTTTTCAGAGTATCTCTAAAAAAAGCTCAACTATTTAAAGCTAGTTTATCGAGTGCAAATCTATCGCAAATAGACTTACAAAAAGCGAATCTTAGCTATGCCAATCTCACCCACGCTAATTTACAGAGAGCTAATTTACAAGAAGCGAACCTCAGCCATTCGCGATTAGGTCTAGCAAATTTTCAACAGGCAAATCTGTTAGATGCAACCCTTCCTGATTTGAGTATAAATTACGACAAGCCGAGAATGTTCAAAGGTGCGATTATGCCTGACGGTTCAATTTATCAAGAAGATACTGAATAATATAATTAAGCTACAAATTTTAGCGAATGGATGTTTTATTAAATAAACTGGCTTGTTTTGTTTGGTTAAACGTTAGCAAGAGCGAGCTTTATACAAACAAATCAACACGGTACAAAATCATGATAAATTCTGAGGTTGCGATCGCGCTAAATTAAAGTCGTAGTAAAAAAAAAGCGATCGCCTTAAAATAAACAAAATGACATTACAAGAAGTTCTCACACTAGCCAAACAACTAACTCCCCTAGATAAAGCGCGTTTAATTCAACAACTTACTCCAGACTTAGAGAAAGAATTAGAACAACAAAAACCGCACCCTAAAAGATCATTACTAGGTTTATGTGCTGATTTAGGCACTGCACCATCGGCAGAAGAGATCGATCTTACTCGCAGTGAGATCTGGAATAGTTTTCCCAGAGATATGATAGCTGGTTAGAACAGGCGCGATCGCAAAGCCAATGCTGTTACTCTAAAAATATTACTATTTATATTATAAAAGCTTTAAAAAACTATCTAAATTTATGTTTTGCTTGCTTAAGATTTCTTTTATAGTTCAAGCTGATATTTTCGCTTCTACATATTCAATAGAACTATTGGGTTGAGGAATTGATTCCCCATCTTCTTGCAAGCCTTCTAAATGAAATTCTATGGCTTCTTGAATTAAGGTTTTAACCTCTTCTGGTGTGTCTCCAACCGCTACACAACCAGGTAAATCAGGAACATAGGCTCCATAGCTATCTTCGCCCTTCTCAATAATCACTGCATAGCGCATATTACTAGTCCTCTTCTATTTGAGCTTGCTTCCAAATGCTTTTGATTGTGCCAACAGGAATATCCTTACTAAGTTTACCCGATACTGTAACTGTCCCTGGTTTGATTGGATGCTTGAACTGACGATGGCTACCTTTAGTTCTTTTTAGATACCAACCGTCTTGTTCTAACTTTCTAATTGCGTCTCTTACTTTCATAAAAGTATCATAACCAAAGGCGATCGCATCTAATCATCAAACTTTAGTGAGTGGTAGCGATGATGGGGGAATTGGAATGTGGCGATATTTTTTTAAATACTTTTTTAGCGCGATCGCCAATTTCGTAGGTCATTTGATTTCTTATACATGGAGAAACCAAGGCGATCGCAATTTTCAAACTTTAAATTGTAGCGACTGTCTTAAAAGTCAAGGGCGATCACTTTATCATGATGCTCTTTGGAATGAGGAATACTAACGTCTCGATACAGGCAGTGGCTCAATCGAGTCATGGAGATCGCATTAGCTTTTGTCATTTTGGTGTCACAATTCATTCGTAAGATAGATGCAAAATAATTGACAAATTTTCTACCATGCAACAGGAAAAAGCAGGCGTTGCAACTCCAAAGAGAACGCTGACATACTAAAAATCTAGCGAAGTTTTTTCACAAGGCGATCGCTCATAAATTAGCACCTTAGCTCCAAGATAAAAGCAAATGCAAGACGACAAAAAGAGGTGGTGGCAAACATCTCGACGTAATTTTTTGGCAAGAGCGTTGACGGCAGCTGGAGGGGCGATCGCTGCTCCACCGTTGCTTAATGCTGCCCAAGGGAAGGAAGAATCCGTGGTAAATCCCCCAGGGGAAGGGGAAATTCAGGTATCCCTCGATATTAATGGTCAAGAGCAGACCCTCAATATTGAACCGCGTGTAACATTGCTGGACGCCCTACGAGAGAACCTCGGCTTAACGGGGAGTAAAAAAGGTTGCGACCACGGACAATGCGGTGCTTGTACGGTGCTGATTGACGGGCAGCGAGTTTATTCTTGTCTCACCTTAGCTGTGATGCAGGACGGCAAGGAAATTACCACGATTGAAGGACTGGCAAGGGGTGATACTTTACATCCAGTGCAAACAGCTTTTATTGACAATGACGGTTTTCAGTGCGGTTACTGCACCCCTGGACAAATCTGTGCCACCGTTGCCTTACTCGATGAAGTTGAACGCGGTTGTGCTAGTGCTGTTACCGACGATCTCAATAGTCCACCTCAACTGGCGCAATTGTCAGAGTCGGAAGTACGCGAACGATTGAGCGGCAATCTTTGTCGCTGTAGTGCCTATAACGGCATCGTCGCAGCAGTGCAACAAGCAACTGGACAAACTCCACCAGAACCGACGGCGTTAATGTTGGTACAAGATTCGGAAGAAACTGCATGAAAATTTTTACTTATGTTCGGGCTAACTCTACCCAGGATGCAATTCAACGAGCAAGCCAAGAAAAAGGGGCGAACTTTATTGCGGGAGGCACTAATTTAGTCGATCGCCTGAAAGTTTTTCTCGACGAACCCTCGCAATTAATCGATATCTCCCGCTTAGAACTCAACCAAATTGATCGCACTGATGAAGGAGGACTTCGCATCGGGGCATTAGTTAGCAATACAGCAGTTGCCGATTATCCTGAGATTCGCAGTAACTATCCCCTGCTTTCTCGCGCTATTCTTTCAGGTGCATCGCAGCAAATTCGCAATATGGCAACGGTAGGCGGTAATTTAATGCAGCGCACTCGCTGTCCCTACTACTACGACACAGTATTTCCTTGCAATAAAAGACAACCAGGTTCGGGCTGTCCAGCAGCGACGGGAATCAATAAAATGCACGCAATTTTAGGGGCAAGCGAACAGTGTCTGGCGGTTAATCCCTCGGATATGTGCGTGCCTCTGGCTGCTTTAGATGCGGTTGTGGAAGTTGAAGGAGTCAAGGGACGCAGAGAAATCCCTTTTACGGAGTTTCATCGGCTGCCTGGCAATACGCCTCAGTTGGATAACAATCTGGCACCTGGCGAAATCATTACGGCGGTTATTTTGCCCCCCGTCTCCTTTGCCCAATCTGGCGTGTATTTAAAGTTACGCGATCGCGCTTCTTATGCTTTCGCCCTGATTTCGGTTGCAGCTGCCTTAGATATTCAAGACGGAGAGATTCAACAAGCGCGTATGGCACTAGGAGGGGTAGCCCATAAACCCTGGCGATCGCCAGAAGCCGAACAGTTTCTCCAGGGTAAACCAGCCGAGACAGCAACGTTTCAACAGGCAGCCGAGCTTGTTTTACGGGATGCCAAACCTTTGAAATATAACGCTTTTAAAGTAGATATGGCCAAACGTGCCATTCGTCGCGCCCTAACCGTTTCAGCCCAAGGAGGAGGAATTGTATGAACGAGCCATTGAAAACTTCAGTCAGCCGTATCGATGGACGGGCAAAGGTTACGGGTACAGCTGTCTATGCTGCCGAACATCAAATTCAGGGCTTGGTGCATGGCTATTTAGTAACATCGGCGATCGCTAAAGGCAGAATTCGGGCGATCGATACCCGTACCGCCGAACAATCTCCAGGGGTTCTAGCTGTCTTTACTCATCGCAACGCTCCTAAACTCTTTAAACCAACCAACGATTGGAAAACCTCGGTCATTTATGAATCGCGCTTGCCTTTATCCGACGATCGCATTCACTATGCGGGGCAAATTATTGGCTTAGTGGTTGCCGATACCTTCGAGCGATCGCGTCATGCAGCTAACTTGATCGAGGTGGAGTACGACACCGAACTCCCAGTTGTCGAGCCAGAAAAAGCTACTTTTAAAGAAGCTCCTGGGATGATGGGGGAAGAGTTGAAATTTGAGAAGGGTAGCTTTGCTACTGGAAATGTCGAACAGGCTAATGCCAATACAGCTATTGATGCAACTTACTCGACCTCGATGGAACACCATGCGCCAATGGAACCCCATGCCATCATTGCTCAGTGGCGAGGCAACGATGCCGTTACTATTTACGAACCTTCACAGTGGGTACTGGCAGGGCAGCGAACCTATGCAGAAGTGTTGGGCTTGCCAGTAGAGCGCGTCAGGCTCGTCAGCCCTTACATTGGTGGGGCTTTCGGTTGTAAAGCCTTTCCTTGGCCCCACGGATTGCTCTGTGCTGCGGCTGCCAAACAAGTGGGAAAACCCCTCAAAGTCGTCGTGTCTCGCCGTCAAATGACTGCTAATACTGGACAGCGATCGCCAACCGAACAGCGTATTCGCCTGACCGCAACCGCAGATGGAACTTTAACGGCGATCGATCACGAGGCAAAATCCTACACTTCGCCCGCCAATGTGTTTACCGAACCTTGTACTAAAGCTACACCCGTGATGTATGCAACACCAAATATGCGGCTATATCAGGAGTTAGCTGTATTGAATGCAGGAACGCCCACCTTCATGCGCGCACCTGGGGAGACTCCTGGTATGTGGGCATTAGAATCGGCAATGGACGAACTCGCTTGGAAATTGAATGTCGATCCAATTGCTCTGCGACTCAAAAATCTTGCCAAAGACGACCAACGCAAGGGATTGCCGTTTTCCGAGCATCATTTTGCCGATTGTCTCAAGGTGGGGGCAGAACGCTTTGGCTGGCAAGACCGTCCGCAACCTCGCTCTCTTTCCCGTGAAGGTAAACAGGTTGGCTTGGGCATAGCAGCCGCCACGTATCCAGGCCTTCGCGGAGCTGCTTCTGCCAAGGTTCGGCTTTTACCCGATGGTACGGCTCATGTCTTGACGGCGGGAAATGATATGGGAACGGGTTCTTATACCATAGTTGCGATGACAGCATCAGAAGTTCTTGGTTTACCCGTCGAGCAAATTAAGGTGGAGATGGGAGATTCTCGCTTACCCGACGGCGGACTCGCGGGTGGTTCGCAAATGACCGCATCCCTTTTGCCTGCGGTTAAGAGCGCTTGCCAACAACTGCTGCAACAAGCTAAGGCAAACAACGCTCAAGAAGCCATTGCTGCCTTAAATCAATCTGGACGCGCTGCTTGGGAAGCGACGGCTTCTAGCGCCCCTGGACAGGAAGCCAAACAATTTGCTTTTCATTCGTCGGGCGCTCATTTCTGCGAAGTGGCAGTAGATGAAGAGATTGGACGTTTAAAAATTACTCGCTGGCTGTCGGTTATGGATATAGGGCGCGTTATTAATGTGAAAACAGCGGCAAGTCAAGTACGCGGTGGGGTCATTATGGGCATTAGTCACGCCTTGATGGAGGAGGGTGAATTAGACCCAACGATGGGTAATCCAGTAGTCTACGACCTAGCAACCTATCACATTGCCTCTCATGCCGATATTCCCCGCATTGACGTGGCATTTGTCGGCAAACCCGATCGCCAGTTCAATCCAGTAGGCGCTCGCGGGGTCGGGGAGATTGGGATTACAGGCGTAGCGGCTGCTGTTGCCAATGCTGTTTATCACGCCACTGGTAAACGAATTCGCGATTTGCCGATTACACCTAATAAGCTTATATGAATGAATTACCAGCAATTTTGAAACTCTTTGAGGAAAGCCAACAACAAGACGAGACTGCATATTTAGCCACGATTGTTAATACCCAAGGCTCAACCTATCGGCGATCGGGTGCCAAAATGTTGATGACCAATACGGGTCGCATGGTAGGGGCTATTAGTGGCGGTTGCCTAGAAAATGATATCTTCGAGCATACTCGTCAACGGATGCAATCTGGGAAACCAATTGTTGTCACCTACGACACTACGAATAATGAAGATATTGTCTGGGGTTTTGGGATTGGTTGTAATGGTGTAGTTCAGGTTCTCATCGAACGTCTCGATCGCTGTCTTAATCCAATTGTTTTTTTACAAGCATGTTTTAAGAAAAGACAACCAGGCGTTATTGCAACTGTGTTTAGTGTCGAGGGTTCGGTTGAGATGGAGATCGGTGCCAGGGTAATGTTTGCCGATGATGGTTTGATCTCTACTAATATTGAAGCACCCAATTTATTGCAAACCCTCGTCTGTGACATCAAAGCTAGCTTTCAGGCTCGACAGTCAAGCATTCGCAAATATCAATTTCTCTCTGGTAGCGTGGAAGTTTTTATCGAAGTCATTCAACCACCAACGCCGTTAATAATTTTCGGTGCGGGTAGCGATGCCATACCCGTGGCTAATTTTGCTAAAACATTAGGGTGGAATGTGACCGTTGTTGATTGTAGAGCCAGTGAAGCAACACGCGATCGCTTTTCTCTAGCTGACCAGGTTATTCTTACTCGTCGAGACATCATTGACCAACAAGTTCTCGTTGAAACAGACACCGCTGCTGTAGTAATGACCCATAATTACTTTGACGATCTGGAAATTTTGAAAATGCTGTTGCCCTCTCCCGCTCGCTACATTGGAGTTTTAGGGGCAAAAAAGCGGACTGAAGGAATACTTGATAATTTAATTTATACCAAAGACCAGTTAGCAAGATTATATTTTCCGATTGGCATCGATCTGGGTGCAGAAACGCCTCAAGAAATTGCGATCGCGATTATTGCTGAGATTCAAGCTGTTCTCGACCATCGTGCAGCAGGCTTTCTAAAACATCGACAAGCGCCGATTCATCTCCTAACACCGTCAATTTAACTTAAGTAGGTAGGCAAAATAATTGATCAAACCCCTACCCTTAGAGCTATTTGTCCTAAAGGATTCCTAAAGGATTAGCTCCTTCGTCCTAAAGGATACCGCTCCGCATATCGCGTCACCGCTCCGCATATTACTCGTTACTCGTTACTCGTTACTCGTTACTTATTACTCCCTAACCTCATTTCCAATTTAATTACACCCACCTACTTATGCTGTCTTCTAGCCAAAACGCGATCGCTGCCGTTATTCTTGCTGCTGGTGCATCGACGCGGATGGGAACACCGAAACAACTGTTGTTATATCAAGGACAAAGTTTATTAAGAAGGGTGATTGAGACGGCGATCGCTGCCCATTGCAGTCCGATTTTTGTGGTCTTGGGTGCATATAGCGATCAAATTCGCTGTGAGCTAAAAGATCTCCCCGTTCAAGTAGTTGAAAACCCTGAATGGCAAACAGGTATGGGATCGTCAATTCGTCATGGTATTCAGGCACTAATAGAGACAGCTCCTTTTGTTGAAGCTGCGATTCTTCTCCTCTGCGATCAACCCTTCGTATCAGCGTCAACGATTCACCAGTTAGAATCTGTCTATCGTTCCACCAACTATCCCATTATTGCCTCAGCCTACCAAAATACCATTGGTGTTCCAGCGTTATTTCACTCAACGCTATTTTTAGAACTGACTGGCTTGACTCAGGTAGAAGGCGCGAAAAAAGTGATTCAACGCCACATTAATTCTGTTGTTACAGTGGAATTTCCTCAAGGAGCGATCGATCTAGATACTCCTGAAGATTACCAACAGTTTCTAGTAAAGTCTCAAGTTTAAATTGAAGGATAAAGTCTTCTCGATCGAGAGGCTAAAAATAGTTAGGCATTAAGTATTTTTGGGCATTCTAAATAATAAATGAAAATCCAAAATTAACATTTATAGTTTAGAGGATATCTGAAAAGTCTAATTGCTCCGTTTCCAGTGGGTAGATCCCCCTAAATCCATGCCACTTGCTCTACTTGGGGAGACCCCAAGACCGCAGTGGCTCCCCTTTTTAAGGGGGACTTTGATTCCGATTCCCCCCTTGTTAAGGGGAGGCAGCGCGTTGCGGAGGTTTCCTCCGTTGTAGCGACTGCCGTGGGCTAGGGGGGATCTGATAGGGTCTAAGCATAACAGAATTGAGTTCTCAGACATCCTCTTAGTAATACGTTAATCTCCTCATCTCCCTATCTCCCTATCTCCCTATCTCCCTATCTCCCAACATAATTGTAATTACTAACTTTTCTCTGCGTAACGTCAGTAGGTAATTTAATTTATCGTGCATGGAGAAACCAAGGCGATCGCTTTATCATGATCCTCTCGGAAATGGTGAATATTATAGAAATAAAGAGCGCAATTTCACTGAGACTAATTAACATAACTTAACTAGAAGATAGAGATAATTACGGAACTTTTTTTGGTGCTGGGGCAATAGAATCTAATCACAAGTTTAGTGAAAATTTCTACCCACAAAATAATAAATGTCTTTAGCTCAAGTTCAAACGACAGGTACGTCAACAGATCTCAGGTCAGATAAGCATCTACTGAGACAAAAGTATCCCCAAAGACGCTTTCACTATAGTCTCAAAGATTTTTTCTCATTTCAGACTGATACTGGCACGATTGATGATTGGAATGAATCCCGTAATATCTTAGTCAGCGAAAACTTTATTATCGGTTTGATTGCTGGTTTAGAAGAAGAAGTCGGCGATGCTTCTGGGGTTTTAATGTACAACATTGGTCAACAATGGGGTCAAGAAGATGCCAAATTTTTCCGTAGTTGGTTTCTTAAAGAGTATGGCTATGAAGATTTTAGCCAGCTTAATTTAATGTACGTTCTAGAAGCTTGGTGGTGGCCCTTTATCACTCAAGGTTGGGGTAACTGGGAAGTAGACATGAGCGATCAAAAAAATGGCTTTATGTTTATCAATATTTTTGACTCTGCCGTAGCTAGAACTTTAGGTGATGTTGGTAAACCAGTCTGTCACATATATGCAGGTTTGTTTGCAGGTTTCTTTAGTGATTTGATCAATAAAGATCTTGGCTGTATCGAACTTCAGTGCTATGCCATGGGAGAAACTTACTGTAAATTTTTACTGGGTAAAAAAGATCGCATTGATGCAGCATCTTTTTGGCATAACGAAGGGGCAACCGCACGAGATATCCAGAAAAAACTATATAACGGGGAGTATCTCAAGTGAGTACTATTGCTGCTTGGCAATGTTTGAGTGTTAATGAATTTATTAGCCAATGTAACTGGAAAAATATTTCATTTCAAGCACTTACTACATCTGTAGCTCAACGCAAAAATGTCTTGACAGCTTGGCAGTGTTTAACGACTGAAGATTTCTTTGCCTTAAGTAATTGGTCAGGTAAAGTAGCCTCGGTCGATGGTTTAGAGCAATCAGCCAAGCACCAAGTTACTTTTGCTGTGACTTTGACATCGGCTCAGTTTTGGCAGTGCTTCAACTGGTTAGGAGAAAAGGAAATCCCTTCACCACAAAAGGTTGAGCAAATATTAGAACAAACCAAAGAAGCAGTTGCTGCCGTTGAAGAATTTACCCTCAACGATTTATCTCAATTATTCTAATTTATTCTCCGTAGATTTAATTTTATTCCCATGATTACTGAAATTGACTCGTTGATCTATCAAGCAGAAGCTGAGTATTTGACACAAAAGGATTTGGGAATCTTTAAAAGCCAAATCTTATATTTGTCCGAACGATTAAAAATATATGAACAGATTCGCGATCAAGAAACAGAAATTTTTCAACATGTAGTTAATCAAATATTCAATAACTTTCCTGATGAGCCTGAATTGAAAGTTACGCGGGCTGTAAAACATTGGCTGGTGATCCTTCGCTATTGCAGCATGGCGGTTCTATCTAATGATGCACAATATCTTGAGCGGCGAATTTTAGAATGGCTGCCCGAACAGATCGCAGCTCATCAAATGCAGGAGCTAGAACAAAATTTGTATGGCTATTTATACAAGCGTCTCAAAAAGAGTTTGGACAATGACCAATTCTCGATCCTACAGCCATATTTAGAACAGTCTAAAAATGTTTTATTAAGTCAAAAACAAGCCTTAAAGCCTGCATAGACACTTATTGATTACCCCTTGAGGAGAATTATTACTAAATCATGATTAACGTTGCTGATTTAATTTCCGAGTCCCATCTTCCAGGTAACTATTTTGCTCCTACTTCCTATCTACAAGGAGATTTTGAATCTGGTTTAATCGAAAACCGTCAGGGTGGACGTTTGCTGGCTTTACCCGACACCTTAATTAGGGGTCTTTATAGTGGCTTAGCCGCTGAACTTGGTTCTGCCACTGGTTTAGTTCTTTATAACTGCGGTCGTAAATGGGGGAAAAACTTTTTTCGCCGCTTTAGCCAAGAGGTCAGCAGCTATTACCAGCAGCCAGTTGCAACCATGGAAATGATCGAACTTGTCCAATGTTTAAAACAATGCTGGAAAGCTCATGGCTGGGGTCTAATTGAGCCAAATTTTAGCCACTATCAACAGGGGTTTTTAGTCATTCAGGTCACCAACTCTAGCTTTGCTAAGGCGCTCGCGGAGCCTGGACGGAGTCCAATCGCTTCTCCCGATCAACCAGGTTGTTTTATTGAGGCTGGCTTGTTGAGTGCTTTTTTCTCAGAATTATCAGAAACTGACCTGCACTGTGTGCAAACAACCTGCGAGTCTTTGGGGGCAAGTTCTAATTGGTTTATTTTAGGAATTAAAAAAAGGCTGGAATCAGTATCAGGGATGGTAGAGCAGGGACAAACTCATACTGCCATTCTGCAAAGTCTGACGGCAAATCAATAGCGCTCAATCCGAATTATTTAACAAGAAAAGCTCATGGTTAAAACTGTTCGACTAGATCCATTTGGAACGAATACGGCGATCGCCACTAACACTAATTTATTGTCAGTGTTAATGCAAAATGATGTCGAAGTTACTCAAGAATGTGGTGGTAGAGGAATCTGTGCTACTTGCCATGTCTATATTAGGGAAGGGGAAGAGAGTATTTCTCCTGTAACTAAAAGAGAACACCGCACCTTGGGTTCGATCACTAGCTGTAATGTCAACTCTCGTTTAGCTTGTCAGGCAAGGGTCATCGGAGAAGGGGTGATTGTCGAGTTACCCGCAGGGATGTATATCAGCCAAGATGATGATATTGAAGATTTAATTGGTCGCCGAGCGCAGTCTAATCTGCTCCATCCTTTGTCTGGTCAAGTGTTGGTAGAAGAAGGTAAGCTGATTACGCGGTCTGTGATCGCTCAGCTTCAAACAACTCAGAGTCAGGTTAAAGAGTTTTTAAATAAAAGTGAATCTGTATAAAAGTCAAATTAGGTAAATCTTATGTTAAATCAACTAGACCGATTAAGCTTAGAAACAGAAGGTCGTTACGCAACTGAGCAGGAACTACAGTCTCTAAAAAATTTTTTCCCGACCATTAATGCTCGCTTGAGTGCTTATCAAAAACTGCGTGATGCGGAAGCCGAGATCATCGCTAAGTTGGAGGTAAGGATGCGGGAAAAACAACCCAATATTTTTAAAATGGGTGATAAGGACGTAACGCAGATGTATCAAAGAGACACTAAAATGGCGCTAAGGATTTCCTTGGCAGCAATGCTGATTGACGATCTAGATCGTTTACGGGAAAATCTTCTGTTTTGGTATTTAACTATTATTAAGGCGTTTCAATTCCAACATATTATTACTTTAACTTACGCCACCATGCCAGAAATTGTGGAGCAGTTCCTTACCCCTGAAGAATTTGCTGTTGTCAAGCCAATTTTGATCTTAAATCAAACAGTATTAGCTGATTAATTAGTCTTAATTTTATCCCTAAACCTTAGTCTCATTACTTATTTAAATCAACATGAAATCATCTACTCCTAATAAAAATCATTGGTTAGATATTGCCGAAACATCTGCTGTTGTTGGTTCTATCGGCGGGTCGATCACTAGTGTTGTCCTCAAACAATTTTTGTGGGTCACAATTCCGCTTTCTGTGACTGCGGGACTTGCAGTAGTTAACCATCAACGACTCAAGCGAATCATCGCTTCTGAGCAGGCAGCAATGACTGTGTTGATTCAAGACAATCAAGCCAAAGTTAGCCAACTTAAAGAGCAATCAGAAAAGCAGCATTGGGACAACAAAGTTGAGCTGGCTGAATTAAAAAAGGCTAGTGATACAGCGACTACAAAACTAACACGATTAGACCAGCAACAGAAAACAAGTTCGGAGATGACAACGCAAGAGTTGCAGACTCTACAAACTTCGATGGCTCAGCTAGATCATCTGACTCAACAGCTAGAACAAGAACAAAGTCAAAACCGTAAATTGGCTAAAGAGTTGAAAACGATTGAAAAATTTACCCAAATTATCAATAATGACCCTAACTCGGTTGAAGCTCACTATCAAAGAGGCTGTTCTTATCAGCTTACTGGCAGTATCGAACTAGCAGTTGAGGACTTTTCTAAGGTGATCGAATTACGTAACGATCATGCGGAAGCGTATCATCAACGCGGGTTACTCTATTTAGAACTTGCCGATCCCCAAAAGGCAATCATTGATTTGCGTCGGGCATCGCAATATTATATTGGTAAAGGCGACCTAGATAAGTATCGTCAAACTAGAGACCTCAGCCTAGAAATTCACTTTAATCAGTCTGCCGACGCTAACATTAGCGAAACTATTGAACCGAAGAAAAAAGCAGAACAAAAGCTGGAACCAGTGGCGGTCAATAATCTTTTTGGTTAAATTTTGTTGGTTAAGTTGATTAAATATTTTATGGTGCGATCCCGAAGGGTAGGCGCGACGCGGTTGCGAAGCAAGTCCGAAGGACTCAGCTAGTCCTTTAGGGGAGCCTAATCGCTCTCCCAAATCAGACTTGGTACTCAGCAAAACTTTTAATTCATTGATGAGTTTGATTAGTTAGCAGCATAATATGTAACTGAAGAGCATTAGCCAACCATAAATTTAATCTTAAAATTGAAATTTGCTGAGACATCAATCAAACTACAAAATCTTAGATTTAGTTGGTCAAGGACAGTTTGGGAGGGTATTTGCTGCGGTGGAACTCAAGAGCGGTGCTTTAGTCGCGTTGAAAGAGTTAAAAACTAAACAATTATCTACCAGCAGCTTTTTACGAGAATTAACTTTTTTAGTTACTCTCGATCACTTTAATCTAGTTACCTGCAAAGCGTTGGAACACGGACATAATCAGCGCTATATTGTCATGGATTACTGCGAAGGAGGAACTTTACGCAGTTTTTTAAATAATTCTCCTGCCATAAGTTTAAATCAGAGCTTGAAGTTAGTAATTGATATTCTCTCTGGTTTGAAGTATGCTCACGAAAAAGGCATCATTCATCGTGATATTAAGCCTGAGAACATCTTACTAAAAACTAGCGATCGCACCTATACGGCTCACATTGCTGATTTTGGTATTGCTAAACTCAAACAAGAAGCTGATTCACAAAATATCTTAGGTAATACAGGCTCTCCTGCCTATATGGCTCCCGAACAGTTTTATGGAGAATATTCTTATAACTGCGATCTTTATGGAGTCGGGATAATTTTATATGAACTGGTGACAGGAAACCGTCCTTTCTCAGGAATGCCTAAAGAATTGGTGGCAGCACACCTAAGTCAACCAGTGACAATTTCCTTAGATATTCCGCTGTTGTTACGCTTGGCGATCGCTAAATCATTAGAAAAATTGCCCAGCCGTCGCTATCAAACTGCTGCGGAAATGCTGGAATCTCTGGAGTTGGTGCAGGCAATTTTGGAAGTAGATCCCAATCCTCAAACTCCCCTTCAAGTCAAATCTGATTTTAGCGATCTGGTTCCTGTTGCTCAATCTACTCTAGATTATCCAGTGTCCCATTTAGCGAGCGCTGAGGGGCAAGTTTATTTAGTTAGTGGCGATCGCCTTTTAATTCAGCGTAATCTAGATGCTAGTTTGTCTGAAGAAATTTTGGTAGACAGGGAAATAATTTTAAATCAGCCAATCAAAAGCTTACAGTTTAGTTCTACAGGCTGCCTGATCGCCACAACATCTTCAATCTACTATTTAGCTCAAGATAGCGATCTATTACCTCTTGCCACCTTTGAAAGTAATCACGATCGATTCATTGCCACTGTCGATCCTCAAGGATCTTGGCTGGGTATTTCCTCTGGTAGCCAGAATTCAGATAAGTCTGATCTAAAAATTTACAAATTACCTAACTGTAAGTTACAGCGATCGCTAATCAATCATCAAGTTTGCCAGAGTCTGATTGCTTTAGATCGAAAATATGGTTTAGCAATAAGCCAAGTTCAGGCACAAAATACCGAATTTCAGCTTTTTAATCGTCGCGGTAATTTCCTCGCTAATTTTACTGTCCAGATTCAACTTGACTCGGTAATCGATCATCCCCTATTTCCCAATCGTTTATTGGCGACAGAAGTAAATAATTCTGACATGGTGATCCTCATTACTCTAAAAAAATTTAATCTCAAACGAATTGCCCTGGAAATTTCCCCTGCGGTAATTAAACCTTGTCCTCAAGGATATCTAATTAGCGATCGCCAAGGCAAAATGATCTTGCTCGACTCTGATGGAGACTGTATTGGTAGATTTAAAGTACCATTGTCAAGTGAGTTTGAAGTTACAGCGATCGCTGCTTCCACCTCCGAGTTACTAGTAGCCTCTGTTTCTTCATTCTCTTCATCGCGATCGCAGCTACAAAGATTTTCTAGCCAAGAGCTAAGTAGGTGGGTGTAATTAAATTGGAAATGAGGTTAGGGAGTAACAAGTAACGAGTAACGAGTAACGAGTAATATCAAGTATGGATAAACAGTTGAATTAAAACTCGCGCAAAGACGCAGAGGCGTTTATCCCGCTTAGTTTGAGCGCGAGATTCGGCGAATTTATTTCGCCTTGAATAATCGCGCTGTTGGGGCCCTAAAGGACTAGCTTCGCGTCGCAAAGATTTTATCAGAAGTACATAAGCGGACGTGATATAACGAGTAACAAATAGCTCTAAGGGTAGGGGTTTGATCAATTATTTTGCCTACCTACTTATTTATCAAGCACCACAGCTAAACCGCGTCTACATAAATAGTTTTTTCAATCTGACGCTGTATACGTCTAGGCAAAGTGGCAAAAAAGTTATATCCTGTATTTTTTTCTACCCGATCTACCGACACAATATAGTCTTGCCAATCTGTATTTATCACCTCTTCGGAATTAGGAATCCAAACCGCCAGAGTTTTAGCATTCTGGGCTGTGATCTCACTATTCGGCTCATCTAAAATTAAGATTACTTTCCAGGTATATTCAGGAACAACGACTTGACTATCAGCAATTTTCTCGGCAATACCTTCTCCTCCTGCCACTAAATAAAGTTCTTTCCCTTGGAAAGCTAATTCTCGGCTATATTCCTCTAATTCCCGCCAAACTTCGCGATTATTGCTGGGAGACTGGGGAATGATATTAGTCATGACAAAGGTACTCTCATTCT
Source organism: Pleurocapsa minor HA4230-MV1 (assembly GCA_019359095.1). NCBI lineage: Bacteria > Bacillati > Cyanobacteriota > Cyanophyceae > Pleurocapsales > Pleurocapsaceae > Pleurocapsa > Pleurocapsa minor. The sequence continues at coordinate 363,671 of JAHHHZ010000013.1, forward strand.
CCAGCACACTACGAGTGCGATCGCCACTGGGAATTAAATGACCGCGATCGTAACCACTTCTGCTGTAGTCACTGGGTCTAACGGCATAGCAATCTGCTGGTAACTCAGTATTGGGCATAAAATTGTCAGAACGTTCGGCACTACCTAGCCAACTGCGATCGAGCTGCCAACTAACCCAATTAGCAACTCCTGTTTTACAGTTGTAAGATAAAGCATATTCAGGCTTGGCGATGAGATAATTATTCTCCCTGCTTTTGGCATTGCTGGGATTACCATATTTGAGATGGACATTATCTGTGACGGTAGTTGAACATCCCGTTAGCAGTAGCAGAGAAATTACGACTGTGAAAGAACACAGGTTTAAAATAATTGATTTTAATTTCACAGCCGTTTTTTAAGATTTTCTGATTAACCACAATTATTAAAATATACCTCTATGTTGCTCCGTTGAGAAAACTAAAGTTTTCAAACGAAATTTATAGTAAGGGTGTGCATATTGATATTAAGTACCGCATCTTAATAGGCAGCAAACACATATTTTGAAGTAAGTATCATGGCTAATATTTCAGGAACTACTAGTAATGACTTTTCTGAAGGAACAGTAGGAAAAGACACTATTAGAGGTGCAGATAATCAGGATTTTCTCATTGGTTTGGATGGGAATGATAGTATTCGGGGCGACGGGGGCAATGATGCTTTGTTTGGCGGGGATGATACGGACATCATTTTGGGAGGTAACGACAACGACCTCTTGGATGGTGGCTTAGGTAATGATACTTTGCGTGGAGGATCGGGAGCTGATCAACTAATTGGGGGTGAAGGTTTAGATTCACTTTTGGGCGAGTCAGGCAATGATACTTTGTACGGCGGCTTAGGCAATGATACCTTGAGCGGATCTTCAGGTGATGATGTTCTGCAAGGTGGCGTTGGTGAAGATGAAATTAATGGTGGTTCTGGCGCTAACAATTTGGTGTATGGTGGGGATGATGCTGACATCTTTGTCTTGAGCAATAGTGGCAACAGCAATATCCTGGATTTTGCAGGCGGTACAGATAAACTCAGCCTAGGAAGTGGTTTAAACTTTGACAGCTTGGAAATTCAAGATAGTGGAGGAGATACTGAAATTATAAATGCTAATGGTGAGGTGATTGCTTTAATCTCCAATATTGCAGCCGCGGACTTAAGCGCTGCCGATTTTGTGTAACAAATCTTCTTTAAGAGGCGATCGCTTGCATTAAAAAAAAGTGCGATAAAAAAGCTTTCAATTCTTAGCGCGAAGATGTGTTGTTGAAAGAACTACCGACCCAGCTTGAATTGAATTTAAGCTGGGTCGGTAATGCGACGCACGACGCGAAGCTTATCCTTTATGACACTTACACCTTGATTATTCCACCCCTTCAATCGGCGCAAAGCCTTGACGCTGAATGTTTTCTGTCACTACACGGGGATCTAAGAATTGTAAAAGATAATCTGGCCCACCTGCTTTGGAACCCACCCCCGACAGCTTAAAGCCGCCAAAGGGTTGTCGGGCGACGATCGCTCCAGTTATGTTTCGGTTGATATAAAGATTACCCACTTCAAAATCGCGGGATGCTTGTTCGATATGCTGGGGGGTACGGGAATATAAACCACCAGTTAGGGCATAGTCTGTACCGTTAGCTATCTCTAAAGCTTGGTCAAAGTTATCTGCCTTCATTACAGCTAAAACAGGGCCAAAGATTTCCTCTTGAGCAATAGTATGGTCTGGATTAACTCCACTAAAGATAGTGGGAGGGATATAGTAGCCACCGTCAGGAGTCGGCATGGTTAAAGCTAATTCACTTTGCTGTTTACCTTGAGCAATGTATTCTAGAATGCGATCGCGCGCAGCTGCATCAATTACCGATCCCATTTGAATGTTCGGATCGTCTGCTGCACCAACGTTTAAAGATTTAGTTGCTTCCACCAGTCTAGCGAGGAAAGCATCATGAACAGGTGCTGCTACAATCACCCGCGAACAGGCGGAACACTTTTGCCCACTGTAGCCGAAGGCCGACTGTACCACTCCAGCGACAGCTTGGTCTAGATCGGCACTCTCATCCACAATAATGGCGTTTTTGCCACCCATTTCGGCAATAACGCGTTTTAGGTGCTTTTGTCCTGGCTTGAGTTGGGCAGCATCGGCATATATTTTACAGCCGACTTCTCTTGAACCCGTAAAAGCAATGACATGGGTGTCTTTGTGTTCGACTAAATATGTGCCAACTTCCGAACCCTTGCCTGGAACATATTGGAATACTCCTGGAGGAATGCCCGCCTCGACTAAAATTTCTGCTAGCTTGGCAGCAATGACGGAAGAAGTGGCGGCAGGTTTTAACAGGGTGCAGTTACCTGTAACTAAGGCAGCAACAGTCATGCCAGTGGCGATCGCAAAAGGGAAGTTCCAGGGGGAAATGACGACAGCAATACCTTTGGGTTGATAGAAGTAGCGGTTATTTTCTCCAGCCAGATCGTAGTTTTTGCCAGATTCTAGCCTTTCCATTTCTGCTGCATAGTAGCGACAGAAATCAATTGCCTCAGAAACTTCCCCATCGGCTTGGGGAATAATTTTACCTACTTCTAAACAGATCCAGGCGTTTAATTCGTGTCGGCGTTCTTCCATTAGATCGCCAGCTTTACGCAGGATATTAGCTCTGGCTGAAGCAGATGTTTTTTTCCAGGACTTAAAAGCTTCTTTTGCTGCTATCATTGCCTGTTCTGCCTGTTCTACAGAAATTTGCCCTACCTTCCCTACTAGTTCACTCGATCTACAAGGATTAACGGAGTCGAGATAATTATCCGCCTCAATATATTCACCGTTAATTAAAGGCTGATAGGTTTTACCTAACTCTTGCTTGACCTGTACTAACGTTTGTTCTGCCTTGAGCCTGGTTGCTAAATTGGCGTAATCGGTATCAGGGGCATAATTGAATGATGTGGTTGTGGAATCAATATATCGATCGTCTAAATCATCAACCATAGGTGGCGCAATTAATTCAGCAATGGGTTTTTCCTGATCATTTTGTCGAATAAAGGAGCTATTTGCCGTATTTTCTAGTAAACGACGGATGAGATAAGCCATGCCTGGTAGTAAATTACCGTAAGGAGAATAGACTCGTACCCGATGACCCCGCTTAACTAACGCTTGAGCTAATTTATCTCCCATGCCGTATAGCACCTGCATTTCAAAGCGACGAGGAGGAATTTTGAGAGTTTCGGCGATCGCACAGGCCAAAGCTTGAGAACGGACATTATGGCTGCCGATAGCTGCATAGAGATATTGATGATTTTCCAATAGCAGTTGGGTCATACGCTCGTAATTGAGATCTGTTGCTGCTTTTTGGTTGTATACAGGCTGTGGCCAATGATTTTGCAGAGATTTAATCGTTTCTTGATCCCAATATGCGCCTTTCACTAGACGTACCGTTAGAGGATGACCCCGTTCTTTGACCCAGTTAATAATCCCCTGTAAATCTTGATAGGAATCTCGCAAATAAGCCTGGAGAGTAATACCTAAGTCTGTCCTACTGCGAAACTCTTCTTCCATCAACAACTCTTTCAGAATTTGGAGAGTCAGATCTTTATAACGATACTGCTCCATGTCAAAATGAATCGCTGCACCGAGTTCCCCTGCTTTGCGTAACAGGATTCTCAAGCGATCGCATACTTTTTCTTTACTTCCCACAGGATTAAGAGGATCGAACTGAGAATAAAAAGCCGTCAGCTTAACGGATACCTGTACCTGAGAAATTTCCTCTCCATCCGCCAGATCGATTCCCTCTTGGCGTTGCCAACTTTGGGCTTTTTGCGTCAGCTGCTCGATTAAATCTAGATAACGCTGAAGATAATCTGCTGCTTCGGCTTCCGTAATGACCGCTTCACCCAAAAGGTCAATCGTATAGGTCATCCCTGATTTACGCAGGCGATCGATCGTCTTAATCACCTCCGTAATATTTGCCCCCGCGATATATTTATAGGCTAGTGTCTCTACTGCCTTAGTGATAGTCGCTGCTGCGGTTTGGGCGGGAAAAGAATCAGGATCGCTAAAGTTAATCATGCCTTTTAAAGCACCTGGTAACTCTACGGCTTCCGCACTCATATATTGCTGAAAATGATTAGCGATCTCAGCCTTACTCTGAAGAGCGGGAATAGCATCAATAAAGCGGAACATCTGCACCCTTAAACCAGGGTTTGCCATTGTCCACTCCAGAACTTTATCGTCCCAGCGCATCTGATCCCGCATTCGATTAAAGATATTATTCTTCGCTCTGGTGCTTTTAATTAAATCGCCCGCAATGGACTGAGTTTGAGATTCGTAACGACGATCTATTTCTACGCGATCTGCTTGAGCTACCACTAGATAAATACTCCTGGATTGAGGTAGAGGATGGAAAATTATATATACCTATATATATTTAAGACATTTATGATCTCGATTGAGCAAAGCGCGATCGCCGATCCCAATCATGTCCAATATGTCCAATATGTCCAATATGTCCAATATGTCCAATATGTCCAATATGTCCAATATGTCCAATATGTCCAATAATTTTAAAACAAGGTGCAAATTTACTGGTACAACCCAGCTTACTAAAAGTTTAGTAATGTTTTTAGCCAAAGCAATCAAATATCAAGATACGATCACAAAAGCGTCAATACTCACGGTCTATATATTCTTCAAGATAGATTTCTATTTCTTGAACTTAATTTGGCTGAGTAATCTGCAAACTACAACATAATTTAGTTGAAGAATTTTCTGCTTATGATCCTAATAGCCAAAGAAACTATTGAACAACAAGCAAATCGGCTCTTAGAAAAGTCGATCATTTACTATCAACAAAAAGCCGTAGGGGCAGTAGCAGCAGCCGACTCTGAACGAGAAGCTTTAAACTACGACCAGTGCTTTATTCGTGATTTTATTCCTGCTGCCTTGGTATTTCTCATTCAGGGTAAAACAGATATTGTCTACAACTTCCTAATTGAAACCGTCGGCTTGCAAAAGAAAAAAAGAAGAGTGGACTGTTATCAGCCTCCTATAGGTCTAATGCCCGCTAGTTTTAAGGTGGAGTCCCTGGAGGATGAACAATATCTTCATGCGGATTTTGGGGATAAAGCGATCGGTCGCGTTACGCCGATAGATTCCTGTCTCTGGTGGATTATTCTGCTCCGCGCCTATACTAAAGCAACTGGCGATTGGGAGCTAGCTCAAAGCGACAATTTTCAGGAAGCTTTAGCGTTTATTTTAGAGATCTGTTTAGGCCCACAGTTTGAGATGACCCCGACTCTGCTTGTACCCGATGGTGCCTGCATGATCGATCGCCCAATGGGATTAAGCGGACATCCCCTAGAAATTCAGTCGTTGTTTTATATTGCGCTGCGGGCTGCTCGTGAAATGCTGGTCAAAAATACCGATGGTGAAATTCTGGTAGATAAAATTAATAACCGTTTAGGCAGCTTGGTATATCATCTACGAGACTATTACTGGCTAGATTTAACCAAGCTTAATCAGATTCATCGCTATCAGTCCGAACAGTTTGGGGAATCGGTCGTCAACAAGTTTAATATTTATCCTGAATCGATCCCCGACTGGTTAACAGAATGGATCCCCGATCGAGGAGGTTATCTAGCAGGCAATTTGGGGCCAGGAAAAATGGACTTTCGGTTTTTTTCCTTGGGTAACTTAGTCGCCATCATGGGTTCATTAACTACGGCAAGACAATCTGCCGATATCCTCAATCTCATTGAAAATCGCTGGTCAGATTTGGTTGGTAAGATGCCAATAAAACTCTGTTACCCAGCAATTTCTGGACTGGAATGGAGAATAATTACTGGTTGCGATCCCAAAAATACTCCTTGGTCTTATCATAATGGCGGTAGTTGGCCAGTCTTGTTGTGGACGATGATGGCAGCCTGTCAAAAAATGGGACGAGAAGACTTAGCGGACAGGGCAATGGCGATCGCCGAGTTACGACTTTCACAGGATGATTGGCCCGAATATTATGATGGGAAAAATGCTCGTTTAATTGGCAAATCGTCCCGTAAATTTCAAACTTGGACGATCGCTGGCTGGTTACTCGCCAAGTTACTCAGAGAGAATCCCCGTTATCTGGATTTGGTTTGTTTTGAAGCAGATACTGAAGCGATCGCCTGTACAATTTAATATTAGTTCTAATTTACTAGTTGAATAGATTATTATCTTTGATGTCCAAAGATAACTGTCATTAACATAATCAAAAAACTATATTTCTCTAATTGCTTAAAAAATTAGCGATCGCTCTTTAGCAGAAGGTCAGACTACTATTTTTAATCCGATCTGCTCAATATATCTCGCTCAATTAACCACAAATTCACTTTTTATTTATTCGACAGATAGGAGAATTTGTAAAAAAATCTTAATGGAGCAAATTAAATTGTTACTGAGGTTTTTTTTGTCCTAAACTGGAATAGATATGAAATATACCTAAACTAAATTTTATTTGGGCTTACCCCCTCTATAAATTGTTGTTTATCGTCCGAACTCTATTAAATAATATTTGGTCGTAGCCGTAACTGCGGGTCTATTCATTAAATTGTTATGGCGTAATCCCTGTCATTACAGCGGATCGTGCTGTCAACTTTTGCAATTATATATATTTAAGCCTTTATAGGAAAAAATTATATGGAGTCTCATAATCAGTACGTAAGAGATCGCTTGTCGATATTTGTAGACGGCAACAATATGTTCTATGCTCAGCAGAAAAATGGCTGGTTTTTTGATCCCAGAAGAGTATTAGAGTATTTCACTAAAGATCCCACGGTGGTGATGATCAATGCTTTTTGGTATACAGGATTAAAAGATGCTCAAGATCAAAGAGGCTTTCGAGATGCGCTGATTAGCTTAGGCTATACCGTTAGAACCAAGATCCTCAAGGAATATTATGATGATGCTTCTGGTCGCTATTCCCAAAAGGCTAATTTAGATATTGAGATTGTCGTAGATATGTTTAACACTGTTGAGCAATACGATCGCGTAATCTTGTTTAGTGGGGATGGAGACTTTGAGCGGGCAATTGAACTATTGCGCTCTAAAAACACTCATATTACCGTAGTTTCTACCGAGGGCATGATCGCCAGAGAACTACGTAACGCTACAGACCGCTATATAGATCTGAACGATGTTCGTGGTCATATAGAGAAAAGCGATTTCTAGATTGATTAACAATGATTAATTCAATCATGATTATTTTTGTAGATATTCGCGATCGCTTACAAATAAAATTTAATTAAATAACCTCTACCATTAATACTATTAATATCAATAAACTCGTTGCTAAAGTTCATTTGAGGATTTAACACTTGAAATACAGTGTTGAACATATCAGACTTTTTGCATTGGCAATAAATTTTCAGAGGAGTAATTTAGTAATTTAATGAGCGAACAATCACCATTTCAACCACCAAATAGCGATGACAATGAATATAGTAGTGAAGCAGAACAAGCTTTAGCCAAAGAGCGTCAGTTACCCCTAACAGGCTGGCAGCAGGAAGTAGATAAAGGCTTAGATTATGGTTTAGAAGCAGCATCAAGTATTAAAGATCGAACTATTCCTACTTTTTCGAGGGGAGAATTACCTCACTACGCAGGGATTAATACTTTTTTAAAAGCACCCTATTTAGAAGATGTCAAACAGGTAGGCAATTACGATGTAGCAATTATTGGCGTTCCCCACGATTCGGGAACTACCTATCGTCCTGGTACTCGTTTTGGCCCTCAAGGTATTCGTAAAATCTCTGCTCTTTATACGCCATATAACTTTGAACTAGGAGTTGATTTACGCGAACAGATTACTCTTTGTGATGTGGGAGATATCTTTACCATTCCTGCCAACAATGAAAAATCTTTCGATCAGATTTCTAAAGGTGTGGCTCATGTTTTTAGTTCTGGTGCATTTCCCATCGTCTTAGGTGGCGATCATTCCATTGGCTTTCCCACGGTTAGAGCTGTTTGTCGTCATTTGGGGGATAAAAAAGTTGGCATTATTCACTTTGATCGTCATGTAGATACTCAAGAAACAGATTTAGACGAAAGAATGCACACCTGTCCTTGGTTTCATGCGACCAATATGGCAAATGCTCCCGCAGAAAATTTGGTGCAATTGGGTATTGGTGGTTGGCAAGTACCGCGACCAGGAGTAAAGGTATGTCGAGAAAGAGCGACTAATATTTTGACCGTAACTGATATTACGGAAATGGGTTTAGATGCAGCAGCCGACTTTGCGATCGCCAAAGCAACAGACGGTACAGATTGCGTCTGGATTAGTTTTGATATCGATTGCATTGATGCGGGATTTGTTCCAGGGACAGGCTGGCCAGAACCAGGGGGTCTATTACCTCGTGAGGCGCTACATTTACTCAAAAGAATTGTGCAAAATACTACAGTATGTGGTATTGAAGTAGTCGAAGTTTCTCCACCCTATGACGTTAGCGATATGACGGCACTTATGGCCACTCGCGTTATCTGCGACACCATGGCACATTTGGTAGTTTCAGGACAGTTACCCAGAAGCGAAAAACCATCCTACATTCATGAAGAAGCACAGCAAGTAGATGAACCTTGGCAATAGCAATGAGTCCTAAAGGATTAGCTTCGCGTCACAATGAACAATGAGCAATAACAATAAGCAACTGTATCAACTAAATCCTCAAAGTCGATTTAGCGATCGCGCTCAGGATTATGCTAAATATCGTCCTAGTTATCCATCTGAGGCGATTGATTGCATTTTAGCGGGACTAGACACATCTGGAATAGCTGCTGATATTGGCGCTGGAACGGGTATTTCTTCGAGATTGCTAGCCGATAGGGGAGTTAAAGTAATTGCCATTGAACCTAATGCAGCAATGAAACAAGCAGCCGAGTCACATCCTTTAGTTGAATTTGGCGATGGGAATGCTGAGGCGACAAAATTATCTGACAACTCAGTAGATTTGGTTACTTGTTTTCAATCTTTTCACTGGTTTAATCCCGAACCAGTGTTACAAGAATTTGCCCGTATTCTCAAGCCAAAAGGAGTATTAGCCGTAGTCTGGAATAATCGCGATCGTGAAGATAATTTTACTCGTGAATACAGTCATTTAATTCAAGTTGCTTCTAACAATCAATCTGAATTGCGTTATGGCACTCAAAGATTTCTTCACGAGCCAGAATTATTTGCTCCTGTTCGTCATGAAATTTTTCCCTATTACCAAGGATTAAATCGTGAAGCTTTAATTGGTAGAGCGATGAGTACTTCTTATATTCCCAAACAAGGAGAAATAGCAACTAAATTTATTCAAGATTTAGAGCAATTATACGAGCAACACAAAAATAGTAATGGCTTGGTTTATTTAAAATATAACACCAGTATTTATCTAACTTTTTTGTTAGTCAGTACAACTTAAAATCAACTAAAAATCTTTAAGTACAGACTCGTAAGTATCATCAGCTATGCATGAAACAGACATGACCAAAGCTTTGATTTTGACCGTGAAAGATTGGTATGAATCACAATCAGAAGCGATCGAGCTGCAAAAAATACATTTAATTGTTGGTCAATTTACCTGTGTCGAACCTCTGGGTTTGCAGTTTGCTTTTGAAGTTCAAACCCGCAATACTTTTTTAGAAGGAGTAGAACTGGCGATTAAAGATATTCCTTTGATCGCTTTTTGTCATAGCTGCCAACAAGAATATAAACCTGAAATTGGACTGCAATATAGTTGTCCTGATTGTCAGTCACCAATGGAAGATATTCGCTCTGGACGTGAATTAAAAATCGATCGCCTTGAATATTCTTCTATAACTAAAAATTGTAAGGGCTAACGGCGACGCGACTTAAGGAGCTAATCTCCAACTAAGCGACTTGTCCTAAAGGATACTGCTCCGCATATGCCGCTTAGTTCGGTAGACAAGTCCTTTAGGGCGTTCGCCCCTACTAATAACTAACAACTGAAAAAAATGCATCAAACATTCGACGCTGCAATTGAACTAAATTTACTCCACGCTAACCAAGAAGGCGCAGATCACAACCGCGAACATTTTGACAAGTGGGGAATTACCTGTCTTAACATTATGAGTAGTCCAGGAGCAGGAAAAACTGTTCTTTTGGAACAAACCTTAAAAGCTTTAAAAGATAAGTTAAACATTGCCGTGATTGAAGGCGATATGACCACTGAACTGGATGCCGATCGCCTTCGTAAATATAATGTTCCTGTAATTCCCATTAATACGGGACGTTCCTGTCATTTAGATTCCAAAATGGTGGCAGGTGGCATTCATACCTTAGAGCATCAATATAATCCGAACGAGCTTGATTTAGTGTTAGTTGAAAACGTGGGTAACTTAGTTTGTCCTGCCGAATTTGAAGTAGGGGAACACGCTAAAGTTGCCTTATTAAGCGTTACTGAGGGAGAAGATAAGCCTTTAAAATATCCTGTGATGTTTCAGCAGGCAGATTGCCTGTTAATTACCAAAACCGATCTAGCACCCTATTTAGATATCGATCTTGAGCGGATTAAAGCCAATGTACGGCAGATGAATCCCCAAGTAATAATTATTCCTATTTCTGCCAAGACAGGTGAAGGATTAGAAATTTGGCTAGATTGGTTGCGATCGCGGAGCGTAGGCGCGACGCGGAGGACGCGGAGCTAATCCTTTAGGACTAGTCCTTTAGGGGAGCCTAATCGCAAACACACAAAGCAAAAGATTTAACTGTTAATTGAGCAAATTAAATTTAGTTTTTAATAGCGATCGCACTGGTAAGCTATTCTCTAACCTAACGTGATTACTTTACTCAATTTATGCTAAAAATTCGTTCATTTTTCACTTATTTGCTTATTTTTGTCCTCAGTGCAACTGTTGTTGTTGGTTGTAATCCAGCTACTTCGATTAAAACAACCACTGATACCGATTCTCCTACTTCTACTAGCGAGGCTGCCTTCACTTTGGGCTATAGTGCCTGGCCTGGTTGGTTTCCTTGGCAAGTTGCACAAGCAGAAGGAATTTTTAAAGCAAACAGTGCTTCGGTCGAGCTTAAATGGTTTGACGGTTATTTAGAATCACTCAGTGCTTTAACCACAGGACAAATTGAGGCGAACAGTCAAACCTTAAACGATACGATTAGTAGTGTCTCAGGCGGTACAGATCTGGCGATAGTTTTAGTTAATGACAACTCCACTGGTAACGACAAAATAATTGTGAGTGAAGAAATTAATAGTGTTGCCGATCTAAAAGGGAAAAAAATTGCTGCTGAAGAAGGCACAGTCGACCATTATTTATTATTACTCGGGCTTGAAAAAGAAGGTTTATCCGCAGCAGATATTGAGTTTGTCCCCTTAGAAACAGGTCAAGCAGCTACAGCCTTTGTTGGTGGTCAAGTTGATGCCGTTGCTGTATTTGCTCCTTTTACCACTCAAGCCCTAAAACGACCTGGCAGCAAAGAATTATTTAGTTCCAAAGACTTTCCTGGCGCAATTTCCGATCATTTAGTATTTTCTCGTCAGTTTATTGCAGAAAATCCCGAACAGGTGCAAGCTACAGTCAATTCTTGGTTTGCCACCCTCGATCGTATCGAGCAAAATAAAGCATCAGCTAATAAAATCATGGCAAAACGGGCAAATGTAACCATCGCCGAATATGAAGATTATGCCGATGGTACAACCATCTTTTCAGTGCAAGATAATCTTAAAGCTTTTAAACCAGGGCAAGATGTCACCTCGTTACAATTTTCAGCCCAGAAAATTAGCGATTTTTTAGTCAAATCTGGTTTAGCCCAACAAGCTCCAGATCTGAGTAATCTATTTGACGATCGCTTTGTCAAAGCCTATGCAGCCAAACAGCCAAGTTCTTAATTAAACAATTGAACTATGAATCACCATGATAACCAGCGATCGATTCAATCGTTGATCAAGCCTAAAACTATACGCCCAACGGTTTTTTGGCGACTGGCAGAAGATATTCCTCAACCCCTAAATACTTCTCTAATTATTACTTCAATCGCTTTGCCGCTAGTTGTCTGGTGGTTGGTAACGACATTCGGCAATATAGACCCCAAGTTTTTACCCTCTCCCGCCCAAGTCTGGTCTGCCTTTATCCGTTTATCGAGTACGGGAGAACTGCTTAAAGACACTGTAGCTAGTTTATGGCGAGTCGGCGTGGGCTTTTTTCTAGCATTAATCTTAGCGATTCCGATTGGCGTGCTGATGGGCAGTTTTGCGAGTATCCGCGCTCTCTTGGAACCTCTCTTCGGCTTGATGCGCTATATGCCTGCTCCAGCTTTTATTCCTCTGTTGATTCTATATCTGGGTATCGGTGAAGAACCAAAAATTATGCTGATTTTTATTGGTGTATTTTTCTTTAACTCGCTGATGGTGATGGATACAGTTAAGTTTGTCCCTAAAGAATTAATTGAAGCTACCTATATGTTGGGTGGCGATCGCTGGTCAGTCTTAAAACAAGTAATTTTGCCTTATGTTCTCCCTGGAATTATCGATGCCTGCCGAATTAATTTAGCAGCAGCTTGGCAACTGGTAATTGTCTCAGAATTAATTGCTGCCAATGAAGGATTGGGTCGTCGGATTAGCGTTGCTGGCAGATTTTTAAAAACCGATGAAATTTTTGTCGGCCTAATTGTTATTGGTATTATCGGACTTATTTTCGATTTACTCTTTCAATATTTTTTAAGGGTGAGTTGTCGGTGGGCAAGTCAGAAACGATAAAAACTTTAGCAAGAGAAAGTAAACATGAAATCGCTTAATAAACTAAACAGTGATTGATGTGAGTTTTGATCTTGTTGAGTAATTTCAGTCTAGATCTTAAAAGTGTGTTTAATCGCACAGTACATAGTTGAGTAATTGATAACTATATTAAAAACGTCTATTTAAAGTTATACCTAACTATGTTTTTGGAAATTAATCACCTCAACAAACATTTTCCAACTAAAAGCGGTACTTTAGTGGTGCTTAAAGAAATCAATATGGCGATCGCCGAAGGTGAATTTATCTGTGTGGTAGGTGCATCGGGTTCGGGTAAATCTACGTTGTTGCGTCAAATTGCTGGCTTGGATAGTCCTACCAGTGGCGAAGTAAAAATCGACGGTCAGTGTGTTACTGCACCAGGGCCTGATCGCGGTATGGTTTTCCAGCATTACACCCTCTATCCTTGGATGAACGTACAGGAAAACACCGAATTCGGACTCAAGTTACAAGGTGTCCCCCAAAAGCAACGCCGAGAACAAGCCAGTTACTATTTAAACGTCGTTGGTTTAACTGAATTTGCCCGTTTATTACCCAAAGAATTATCGGGTGGGATGAAACAACGAGTTGCGATCGCTCGTGCTTTAGCTTCTGAACCAAAGGTACTGCTGATGGATGAACCTTTTGCAGCCTTAGATGTTCATACTAAAGAGTCAATGCATGAGTTTATGATCGATCTGTGGCAGCGTACTGGTTTGACTGTGTTTATGATTACCCATGATGTCGAAGAAGCTGTTTTTCTCTCCAATCGCATTTACGCTTTGAGTTCGCGCCCTGGTACTGTGCGCAAAGAGATGTTAATTAAATTGCCAGAACGGACACAAATGGTCAAACGACACTCTCTGTTCCACGATTATCGCGATGAATTAATGTCTCTGCTACGTCAACACGGACAAGAATTAGCAGCAGTTGCCTAATCAATATCAAAATAGCGCTATTTTCAATCAGCAAAACTATAGTTGCTGATGTCTTCCATCGGGAGATAGCCAATTTTACGATAGATATGATTAGAAGCGGGATTAGCTAAATTAGTGAATAAAAAACAGTATTTATATTGATTGAGCAATTTTTGGCTTATTACAGCTACACAAGAAGTTGCATATCCCCTCCCTCTATGCTCTGGTGGCGTATATACTGCATTTACTTTAATTCCATTAGGTGTTGTGCCTCCATATGCTGCCATCGATACAGTTTTTCGATCCTGCCAAACGTATAAGCTTTGTTTTTTTAAATTTCGGTCAAACCATAACTGGCTATCCGACTTCGGTTCACTGTCTCCCAAAGCCTCTATTACAAATGCCTGTATCCAATCTGTTAGCAAATGGCGATCGCTTTCTTTGGCTAACCTTATTTGACCTGTTGCATTAGTTATCCGTTGCACCTGGTTTAACTGATGCACTCGCATGGCAACATTTAATTTAGATAATTGTCCTGTTAAATTGTGCCAAGTATCGACAAATGTTTTAGCTTCAGCTTTTGAAGCAATTACTCCAGGCAAAGATTGAGGATTGGTTGCAAGATCTTGGGCAATTAGTTTAATTGCTTGCGAGTTACTGGGTTTTGCCAAAATTAAATTACGCGGTGGAGTTTGTATCGCTGTAGCTACTATGGATCGATCCTGTTCGACAACAACCATATAAGGTTGATTTGCACTATTGGCCTCACCACCAACTAAACCTTTGTTCATACCCAAAATTAAGCAGTTAGCTGCCTCATGCTGAAGCAAATAATTTTTTACTCTCTGATAGTACTGAGGCGCATCATAAAACTTAGTTAACTTCATCTTTATAATTTAACAGCTATAAATTTTGCTCTAGCTCATAGCTGGTTTCCGTTTCCTTTTTCCCTGTTTCAACCAGGAAAACTTGGCAAGACTCTAATTACCATCTTGAATCATGTCAAAAAACACATTATCTAACTCGTAACCAAATAACTGTGCCATCGATTTTAAACGCGATCGCTCTGGAATTCCCTGTTCTTGTAACCAGTCAGACAAAACAAAGATTTTATTCATCACAAAAATCTCTAACGCCTCTGGATTAAACATAATGCCTTCGCTACGATTAAATTGATGAGGCACAAGCATCGCCGTGTAGCGTGCTAATTCTCCCGCTTTCCAATCTAGAAGAAACGGTAGCCAAGGATAGGTGGCATCTAAGCGAACATACCAGAGTCTGATTTCAGGAATCTCTGATAGCTCACGAGGATCATTTTCTGCTTGCTCAAAATCGAGCGCAAACTGTAGTTGCTGTTCATAGTCGGCAATTTTTGCCAACCAGGGGGCAAGTTGTTTTTTTACTACTGATAAATCTAAAGAGGCGATCGCTTGATGATCTAGGGTTAATTTTATAGTCACAAGTAATATTACAAAAATAGATAAATTTTTTATTTAAGCTCAAATTATCCAAGTCAACACGAGCCAAAGGTTAAAGCGCTCGATCGAGAAAGCAGAATATTCTTATTAAGGCGGGCTACTGTTTACTTTACCAAAAAAAGCTTTTAGCTTATGCGCAATTACTTAAGTAAATAGCTAATAGCTAAGAGCTAATAGCCAGGGCGAAGCCCTTTACTAGTTTTTGTGATAGACATTTAGTTTAAATTTAAGTTAAAGTGGTAATGACTATGTATAGTTTTAAATTAAGTTAGCCTCCCATATGAAAACGACTGAGGCAAGTCCCAAACCCATTAAATCTTTAGAAGATGCTCTAGCTCGTTGTCAAGAATTAGGTATGCGAGTTAGTCGTCAGCGCCGCTATGTTTTAGAACTGCTGTGGAAAAATGAAAATCATCTTTCCGCTAGAGAGATTTATGATCTGCTCAACCAAGAGGGCAAAGAAATCGGTCATACTTCGGTGTATCAGAACCTAGAGGCATTGTCAGCAGGAGGCGTAATCGAGTGTCTAGAACGCTCGGACGGCAGGCTGTATGGCAATATTAGCGATTCTCATAGCCACATTAACTGTTTAGATACCAACCAAATTATCGATTTACAAATTGAGTTACCCGAATCAATCATCAAGCAGATTGAAGAACAGACGGGAGTTTCAATTGTAGATTATCGGATTGACTTTTTTGGTTACAAAAATTCGCCAAAAGCCTAGGATAAAATTCTTTAGAGATCTTTTATCTTCATCTCTACCTGCTGTGGGATCGGCTTCTCTTCGCTCATCTCATCGGTAGACAAGAAGATAATTTTTGTAAGCATAGACATGGAGCAACTTGTATTGTTTGTTACCAAGATGCGAGAATGTTACTTCTTAGTCGGCAGGTAAATTGGTTCAAAAAAACCGCCAGAAGGCTTTGAGCTTAAGTAGCTCTTGTCAAAAATCAGGGTTCATTCATTGATATGTCTTAACACATTATTTCGATACGATAGGCGATCGCAAACGCTAAGATAAAAAAGAACCTTTAAACCCCAAACAGCAAAACTTAAACAATTCTCCTGGTATTTATTGATAAGAATATGGTTCAGACTCCAATTGAAAAAAAAGTTGAAAAAAAAGTATCCAAAGTTGAAAAAATAAAAGAGCGCAGTAACTTTCTTCGCGAACCTCTTTTGAGTGAACTAAAACAAGATACCACCCACTTTACCGAGGATGCGATTCAAATCCTAAAATTCCACGGCTCTTACCAGCAAGATAACCGCGATAATCGAGTCAGTGGTCAAGAAAAAGACTATCAAATGATGCTGCGTACTCGTAGCCCAGGGGGATTTATTCCACCAGAATTATTTTTGGCTTTAGATCGTCTTGCCGAAGAGTATGGCAATCATACCCTGCGAATCACAACTCGTCAGGGGTTTCAGATTCACGGAATTCTGAAGCAAAACATGAAAACGGTAATTAAGACGATTCTCAACAACATGGGTTCAACCCTGAGTGCTTGTGGAGATGTTAACCGCAACATCATGTCTCCTCCTGCGCCGTTTAAGAATAAGCCTGAATACCAATATGCTTTTAAATACGCCAATAATATTGCCGATCTATTAAATCCTCAAAGTGGCGCTTATTACGAGATCTGGCTAGATGGGGAAAAAGCGGTTAGTGTCGAGGAAGCTCCTGAAGTAAAGGCTGCTAGACAAAGTAAAGGCAGAGGGATGATTATTGAAAACAGCCTCGAACCAATCTATGGCGAGCAATTTTTACCCCGTAAGTTCAAAATCTGCGTTACTGTACCTGGGGACAACTCTGTTGATGTCTACACCCACGATATTAGTCTGGTGGTAATGAGTAATAAAAAAGGTGAGTTACAGGGATTTAATGTGCTTGCTGGGGGTGGTTTAGGACGTACTCATAATAAAGAAGAAACCTTTGCACGGATTTCTGATGAAATTGGCTATGTAGATAAGGCTGATGTTTACGATTTAGTTAAAGCAATTGTTGCTACTCAACGAGATTATGGCGATCGCACTAACCGCCGTCATTCGCGCATGAAATACTTGATTCACGATTGGGGAGTTGAGAAATTCAAAGCCAAAGTCGAGTCCTATTTCGGCAAAGAACTAAAGCCTTATAAAAAGCTCCCAGCCTGGCAATATCAAGACTTTTTAGGTTGGTATGAGCAAGGAGATGGTAACTGGTTCTTCGGCATCGGGGTGGAAAACGGCCGAGTTAAAGATGAGGGTGCTTTTCAATTAAAAACTGCTCTAAGAGAGATTGTGCAGCAGTTAAACCTACCCATGCGCTTATCTCCCAACCACAATATCATCCTCTGTGAAATTGCTCCAGAGCAGAAAGCAACCGTCGAGAATATTCTCAATAATCGGGGCATAATTACCGATCCCCAGGCGATCGAACCCTTAACTCGCTATTCTATGGCTTGTCCTGCCTTACCTACCTGTGGACTAGCGGTTACGGAATCGGAAAGAGCTTTACCAGGAATTACCGATCGAATCAGGACATTATTGAATAAACTAGGAATGGTAGACGAACACTTCGTGATGCGGATGACTGGGTGTCCCAACGGCTGCGCTCGTCCCTACATGGCAGAACTAGGTTTTGTCGGCAGCGCACCAGAGAAATACCAAATCTGGCTGGGAGGCACACCCAACCAAACTCAGCTAGCCCAACCTTATGAGCAGAAAATGTCCGTAGATGAGCTAGAAACCTTCTTTGAGCCTATATTTGTCTTCTTCAAGCAGGGTCGCAAATCTAAGGAAAGCTTTGGTTCATTCTGTAGTCGCGTCGGATTCGCTGCCATTCGTAATTTTGCTGAAAACTACACCCTAGGAAGCTATATGGATATGGATACAGATACTACCACTCAACCCAAATTTCGCAAAAATCAGCGTCGTGTTAGCGTTCCCGATCACCTTTTTCCTCGCTTGAAAGAAATTGCTGAAAAGGAAGGTCGACCTATGAATCAAATTATTGCTGATGCTTTAAGCGATTACTTTAGCAAAAGTAAAGAAGCATAATTAAGATCACTGTCTTAAATCAAATAACTTGCTGGGCTGCTACTTAGCAGCCTTTTATTCTATCTAGAGCATTTCTTAGTTCACTAAGAAACATTTTTTACTCCCTTCTGTTTCTTCACTTAAATTAAAAAGTCTCTTTGGTTAAGACAAAAACGTTACCTTCATTGCCTCGACTAATGCGCATATCCCGATCTAAATAGGTAATTTCCAACCAGCCTTGTTGTTCACCGCGCTCAATTTTAAAGTCGATGGGCAAAAATTTCTTACCCGACTCGATCTGTTGAATCAGTTTGGCAGGAGTTTTATAGCTAAACAACCTTTGTAAACCAATAATCGAGCGTTCAAAAATAACATTAACTCGGCGATCTGAAACTGGGTCAAAACTAGCAGCGACGCTAACCAAACCTTCTAACATCGGTAAGCCGATAATCTCAGCAATATTATATACCTTGGCTTCTGATACTCGAATGCATTGATAGATTTGACCTAGCTTAAACAGGGGAAAGCGATCTAAACCAAGAATCCCCTTGCTGGTGGTATAGAGCAAACGCCAGTCACCATTGAGTAAATCCTTAGCCTCTAAAGGCTTCTGTGTCGGATTAGTATCTTCTAGCTGTTGAATTGCCGAGAGAACTCTGGCATTATCAATTTCGGTTGCCAGCAAACCACGATTTTTACCCGCGATCGCCTCTAATAATTCTGCTTTTTTACTCATAATCTTTTAACTCAGATCAACAATTTTAATCCAGCTACTTATATTTTATCGACTTATTCGGCTGAATATTTTTTAACAGAAAAAACGATCGCAGCTATATTTTAATTTTGGCGATCGTTTAAACTTTTTTTAGTTATTGACTAATATTTAATTATTTAATTGTTTTTGACTCTATTAGCTTTACTTTAAAGAAATAGCAGTTCCCCAATCGTAACTTGGTGTTGTAGGTAAAGAACTAAGGTTATTATCATTAGTCAAATCTTCACCAATAGTTTTCGCTACTTCAATTCCTGATTGCTCTAGAATGACTTTGGGGCTAGAGTAACGATTGCGATCGATTCTTTTGATCAATACTTGACCATTAGATAAATATTGTCCTACTTCGACATAGCGACTGGTCTCTTCATCTGGTGCTTTAACAATTAGCCTTATTTTCCCCTTGGCTTCATACAGCCCTGAAATCACGACATTATTTGCTATAGTTGGTTCAATGATTTCTAGTGGGGCTGAAATTGGATTAGTATCGTTACTATCTCCTTGATTCTGTAAGTTACTTGTGTAGTTATCACGATTTGCGCTTGGCTGCTTCGCCACCTCTTTTTTAGGCTGCTTCGCTTCTTCTTTAATTTTAATTCGAGGATTAAGAGCTACAACGGAAAAAGGATCATTTCTACCACGAATAATACTTCTAACTCTAACTTCAGGATCTGTTGCAGGAATTAAGCCAGCAATTTCTGGTAAAGATTCTTTCTCTGACTGTTCTAGTTCTAAATCAGCAAAATCTTCTTCTGCCTGTAGTTGAGCTTTAGTAGTATCAGTCTCTACAGGATTTGATTTAGGAGTATTTTCTTCTAGCACTTTTTGAGAATCAGCCATACTAGAGAAAAAAGAACAGCTTTGAGTTGTCAAAGCCAAAGTTCCGATTAATGTCAACAATACAACTTTATTCATAATAATAATCATTAAGTATCTATTAAGATTACCCAATTTAATCTATAAGCAAAAGATTGAGACTCTAAGATAACAGTTGACTTGAAGATCAGCCAGAGAGTACAAACTATATTTTTTCTGATGCCATTGATTTTTTTAGTAAATTTAATCCCTTTTTAAGCTGACGCGAGACTGTCACGACACTAATATTTAACATTTGTGCGGTTTCTTTTTGAGTTAGATCGTGTAAAAAAACAAACTCTAAAACATCTCTCGTACGCTCTTCTAACTCTTCCAAAGCTTGCTGCAAACGTACTCGATCTTCGTAGACTAGATGGAAACTACGATGCTTAGGATCGGAAACTAAATCGCAAAGGCTAGTCTGATTATCTAAATCATTATTGACAGAGATATCTAAGCTTAGTGGCTTACGATTTTGATAGGCTAGTTGAATATCTTGCCATTCTTTAATAGATACTTCTAAATGTTTAGCAATATCTAAATTAGTAGGTTGTCGATGATACTCTTCTCGAAAACTATGCACAAAAGTAACTGATTTTTGCTTTAGTTCTAACCAGCGACGCGGAATTCTTAAGGTAGTACTTTTATCCCGAAGATAGTGCTGAATTTCTCCTCTAATATAGGGAATAGCAAAAGAACTAAAAGCATTGCCTTTCTCAACATCAAAACGCTCAATTGCTCTAATTAAACCAATTGAACCAACTTGTAATAAATCTTCAAAGCTTTCATTACATTGATTCACCCAATGATAAGACTCTTTTTTTACTAGACCAAAGTTTAACTCCACGATTTTATTTCTTACTTTGGTACTATGCTCTTTTTGATATTCTTGAAATAGATATAAACTATCTAATTTGATATTTTTGTCAATGCAAGCTGCCATTAAATTTAGTCCCTAAATAGAGATAATTTATTATCTAAAAATTAATAATCTACTTGATATAAATTAGTTTATTTCAGAAACAATTACAGCTTATTATTCACAGGACTTATTAAACAACAGCATTTATACTATTTTAATTTAATGAATTTTCAAAAAATACCAGATTTACACTTAGTCATCTAAGTAAATATTTTAGCCAATGAGTATTATTACTAATAATAGTTACCAATACTAATGAATATTTAATTTTGTTTAAGTAAAATCTCGATTAAAATCAGTTTCAGGTAAAGATTAAAGATTAAATTGTTAGCACTAGTTAATGCGTAATGGTTTAAATAGAAAATTGTTGGGTCTTGAATCTTAAATATTTCAGTAGCAAGGATAAAGCCTTCTTCTACCACTATCCAAAACCTAAAGCAAAAATAAAAAATTTTACTTTTCTTCCGTTTTAAATTAGCTAATTGATTGCAAAGTTAAATTAGATTGTAACTGTAAGTTAAAACATGGACTCTAGTTTAATTCTCTCTAATATCTTAAATCCGCCTGTCTTATTCTTCTTCATTGGTCTGATGGCGGTTTTTCTCAAGTCCGATTTAGATATCCCCCATCCCTTACCCAAACTATTTTCACTTTATTTACTGTTTGCGATCGGATTTAAAGGAGGGCATGAAATTCATGAAAGCGGAATTAATAGTGAAATTGCCATTACCCTTTTGACTGCAATATTTTTGGCTGCTGTGGTGCCGATTTATTCTTTCTTTATTCTCAGGCTCAAATTAGATGTCTATAATGCAGCAGCGATCGCTGCTACCTATGGTTCAATTAGTGCGGTAACTTTTGTAACGGCTAGTTCTTTTCTTGAGCAACAAGTACCTCCCGTTGCCTATGGAGGACATATGGTGGCAGCTTTAGCCTTAATGGAATCTCCTGCGATCATTGTAGGTCTAATTTTAGCTAGGTTGTTTGCTCACTCTTCAGGGGACAATCAAGATCATGAAGCAGTAAAAGAATTTTCTTGGTCAGAAGTGTTACGGGAAGCCTTTCTCAATGGTTCAGTTTTTTTACTATTGGGTAGCCTCTTGGTGGGGATGATTACTAGTGAAAATGGCTGGGAAAGACTGGAAGTTTTTACTGGTGATATATTCTACGGTATGCTGACTTTCTTTTTGTTAGACATGGGAATAGTAGCAGCAAAAAGAATAGACGATTTAAAAAAAAGCGGTTCGTTTATAATTGGATTTTCAGTTTTCATGCCTGTCATTAATGCTCTCATTGGTATTTTTCTGGCCAAAATAATTGGCATGTCTCCAGGCAATGCGCTTCTATTTTCCGTATTGTGCGCTAGCGCCTCCTATATTGCTGTTCCTGCTGCAATGCGAATGACCATACCAGAAGCCAATCCTAGTCTATATATTTCCATGGCTTTGGCATTAACCTTCCCCTTTAATATTATTGTTGGTATTCCCATCTATTTAACAATAATCAATCGTATTTGGGGCTAAAACAAGGCAAAGAAGTAAGTAGATAGAGTATTTAGCTTTATAGCGATCGCAATCCGCTCAATAACTCCTCTTGAGCGGTAAATGCGAGGTTACAAACTGATTGTTGCCATTGAGGGAGAACGCCATAAAAGGCATCCAACATATTTTGTTTAATTTCGACTGCTTGTCTTGTATCTAAATCACCATGAGTATGTAACCAATGATCGGCTCTTAGAGCATGAAATACTTCAGTTTCGTATATTGTGCCAAATTCATAAGCAGCAGCAATGCAGTTAGAGGTTGCTAATTTAGCTTGCAAGGCAGCAATCAAAGTTCCTTGAGGAGAATAGACAGCCACAGACTCAGCAGAACCTGTCACAACTAATTTATCCCCCCAAATTTCCGAGGCTAAATTGTATTTGGCTTCAGAATTAACCGGCAGACTCATTAGCTGCCCTGTAGCGTGTTGTCCTAAACCCGTATGATAATCCAGTAGACCGACTGCTTGTTTGTCGAGGAGATAGCGATCGCTAATTTGATTAAATACTCGATTTGACCAGCTAGGAACTTCCCCGCCATAAAAAGGTGCATACCAGTATTGATATTGCCCTTTAGCTAAGTCGGCTACCGCTGATGGTTTGTTGGCTAAATACTCAGTGATTTGGTCTAAAGTTTCCATCTGAGTTTCTACCGTCCAATTTTCGGGGACAATTACATTTGCTAAATCAGCATAAAAAGTATTTGTGGGTAATGGTTGCTGAAAATCAAGAAAATTGCGGTTAAGATCGACTCCATCTTCATTGACTCGTCTTAAATGACTCATCCCATAAGGATTTAAGCCATGAATCATCACAATAGCAACATTGCTATCTGCTTGGAGATGCCACCCTGTTCTAATTGAACCGACTTGAATTCCTGAACCGCAATATCCTTCTACTCCATGAGTTCCAGAGATTAAAAGTAATACTTTTTTAGCAGCAAGATCGCCAAACCAAGCCAGATCTAAATATAGCTTTTCCCCTGCTATGCCTCTTAGGGGATGCTGCCAAGATTTGATTAAGGTGGCTTGTCCTGAAGCAGCAGTGAGAAAATTGTGACGAGCCTTAGAGTATTTTGAATTAAAACGAATAGGATGAGCTTCGGATTGCATACTTAAAATGGTTACTGGTTAAGTGGAATATGGTGGGCAAAATCAACTGATTAATAAAGCATTTTTAGATCTAAATCTTGCCCACCCTACTGTTGGTTACTGATTACTGATTACTAAGTAATGTAGAAATAATTCTTGTTCTATGTACTTGACTTCTAGTAGCTGGAGTTTTTTGCCTTGAGAATGGATAAATCCTTTTCCCGCCACAGGAGTCGGGGCAGACTGACCGCCAAAAATTATGGGACAAACGGTTAACCACAGTTCATCGATTAAATTTTCTGCTAATAATGATGCTACTAGTTCCCCGCCACCCAAGATAGCCAGCTTGTTTAAATCTAATTCGGCTAGCTGCTGAAAAGTCCTTGTCCAATTAATGATCGAGTTATTTTCTGGAGCAATTAAAATACGCTCAAATTCTGTTCTGCTTTGCCATTTGCCATCATTACCAGGAAGAGTGATCAACCATCGCGGGATGGGTTGTTGAAAAAAGCGCCATTGAGAATCCAAATTCCCTGATGCAGAGACGACGATTTGTACAGGTTGAGGTGATTGCGATCGCGCTTTTCTCTCTTGCAACAGCAGCGGATTAGAAACCGACATGGTACTACCATAAGCTCTTAATGTACCTGCCCCAAACAAAACTGCATCTGCTAAAGATACCTGTTGTTCGAGGTGAGTGCGATCGTTAATAGAACCAAAACGGGCAGCCGAACTCTGATAGTCGGCAATTTTGCCATCGGCAGTCATCGCTAGAATAACAGTGGTATGTAATCGATTTTTCATCAATCAAGTTAGAATTGTTACTTCCTCAGAAAATGGATCTGGCAAATGGTGTTGGAGTGGATATCATTAAAATACAACAGTAGAGATCTAGTTTAAGCGTGAGGCTAAGTCTTTTCTTATGGCACCTAGTCAATCTTCTTTTCGACGAATTTTACTCTCGCGCATTCTGTTAGTCAGTGTTCCCGTCTTGCTAATTGGCGTATATGTCACTTATAGAAAGGCTCGTTCGGCTTTTTTGGAGACTGCTAGACAGAATTTAACCGAAAGTGCCGTGAGAAAGGGAGAAACAATTCAACATTCGATTGAAGCTTTACAAAATAACCTGGCGAGTGCCAGCGATGCAGCAATTGCTCGCTCAGATATTTTAAATGGAGAGTTACTAATTGCTCAACTAGAAGAAGTCTTGCCAATAGGCATTCTCTGCGCTCAGATTACCGATCTCGAAACTAATGCTATCACTTCTTCTACCTGTAAAGAGCCAGTTGAGCTAGAAAATAATACCTGGAAGAAAAAACAGCGAGTTTTTACCACTGCGTCTCAAGTGGATGTCAAATTACTTTCCTCTACCGCATCTTTGTTACGAAATTCTGCCGAAGCCAGTGAAAATCCTTCAGGTCGTCAATTAAAATTGTGGTTGACTGCCCCTATCTACGATCGCCAAGGTAATCTGCGCTACGCCTTAAGTATCAAGTCTGCTATTCTTGCTCAAGAAATCGTTGAGCCAGGTTCATTAGAAGGCTATCCCGTAGTAATCGATCAAGACGGCACAATTCTCGCCCATCCTTTTGAACAGCGAGTGGGACGCAACGTCAAGCAAATGTCCGATGCTCAAAGGTTGACGGAATTAATGCAAAATGCGATCGCCAATAAGCCAGATTTTCTGCATTTATTTTATTTGGAGACTGATGGAGTCGAATTAGTTACTGGATATAGTTCTATTCCTTCTCCTATTACCAGCAATAAAGGAGAAAAATGGATTATTCTCGCGGTCAGTCCCCTAGATGCTGCCTTAGAACCCCTCAAGGACATTCAGCAAGCTCTTGTGGGCATGACTTTAGGTTTGATCGCTGCCTGTTCTCTGGCTACGCTCTATTTGTCCCGTGAATTGGCTCGTCCTTTAGAACAAATTA
Source organism: Pleurocapsa minor HA4230-MV1 (assembly GCA_019359095.1). Classification (NCBI taxonomy): domain Bacteria; kingdom Bacillati; phylum Cyanobacteriota; class Cyanophyceae; order Pleurocapsales; family Pleurocapsaceae; genus Pleurocapsa; species Pleurocapsa minor. The sequence goes on from JAHHHZ010000013.1 coordinate 388,963, forward strand.
GAGATTATTCCTTGAAGGATCAACACCTAAATTCTCATGTCGATCGCCTGCCAGAAAATTTTAAAATCCGCGAATTTAATCAGCTTTCTCTCTCCCTCAATGATATGGTGGGTCGCTTAAGGGCTTGGGGAGATGAAATTATTACGGCTTGGAAGCAAGCCCAGACAGCTAACCAGTTGAAAAGCGAATTTTTAGCCACCACTTCTCACGAGCTGAGAACTCCTCTAAATGGCATCATTAACTGTATTCGGGTAGTTCAAGACGGTTATTGCGATAGCAAAGAAGAAGAACGAGAATTTCTTCAGCAGGCAGACGATGCAGCAATTCATCTTTTAGGAATTATTAATGATGTACTGGATATCTCCAAGATTGAGGCGGGAAAACTTTCGCTCAGGATTGAACCCGTTAATTTAAATAGAGTGCTGAATGAAGTAGTCGATCTCCATCTGGTTTCTATCCAGCAGAAAAACTTGCATTTAAAAATGCCAGTTTGGGGAAAAAAACTTTATGTCCTGGCAGATGCTGCAAAACTCAAGCAGGTGCTAATTAACATAGTTAGTAATGCGGTTAAATTCACTGATTTTGGTACAATCACGATTACAATTACGACTCAACTACTGACAAGCGATCGAGAATTTGATAATTATCAATATTCTCTGGCTTCAAAAGCAGACTACCAGAGAGATATTGAAGCTTCAAGCGATAATATTGCCCTGGCTGCAAAAGCACAAATTACTGAAGAATATAATTCGCCAAATTCTTCTACAAATTCTTCTACAGCCGATAGTTATCCCGAAACACAGCAGCAAGAGCCAAATCAATACGTTGTAGTTAAAATCGAAGATACAGGCATCGGGATTGACCCCAGCCAACAGCATAAACTCTTTAATCCCTTTGTCATGGTCGATGGTTCAACCACCAGAAAGTTTGGTGGGACAGGTCTTGGGTTAGCCATTTCGCGTAATCTGATGGATTTAATGCAGGGTACGATCTCCTTAGAAAGTCCTGGAATAGGTCAAGGTACTGCTGTTTCAATTTCGATTCCGCTAACAGAAATTATAGTGAGCAATGAACAGTGATGATTATCTTTTGTAATCACCTGGCTTGAGGCAAAATTAGCATGGCATCGCCAAAGGAATAAAAACGATATTCAAGAGCGATCGCTTGTTGGTAAAGACTCAACAACTGCTCTCGACCAATCATGGCACTCACCAGCATTAACAAGCTAGAACCTGGTAAATGAAAATTAGTGATTAAGCCATCTACTACTTGCCACTGATAGCCTGGATAGATAAACAAATTAGTCTTACCGCGAAAAGGCTCGATCGAGTCTGATTTGGCTTCTCTAGCTGCTCCTTCTAAGGCTCTGGTGGCAGTTGTCCCCACGGCAATGACTCGACCTCCTCTGGCTTTCGTGGCTTTAATCTTGGCTACGGTTTCTGCACTGACTTCAATCCATTCTTGGTGCATGGCATGATTCTTAATTTGCTCTGTTTCTACAGGACGAAAAGTGCCAATTCCCACATGAAGCGTAATTTGAGTCTGTTCAATCCCCTGGCGCTCTAGTTGAGCTAATAATTCGGGGGTAAAGTGTAAACCTGCGGTGGGTGCTGCGATCGCTCCTGGTTGATTGGCATATACAGTCTGATATCGCTCGTCAGGAGCATCACTATCCGTAATATAGGGGGGCAAAGGAAGCTGTCCATAATCATCCAATAGCTGCCAGAGAGACTGACCTGGAGCTAGCTCAAACTGCAAGATTCTCCCCCCTGTGGCTTCATCTTTGCCGATCACTGTAGCCTGGAGTGGATTATTGTTTGAGTCGGGATTACCCAGAGCATCAAAGTTGATGGTTGCTCCAATCGTAAAACGCTTGCCAGGTTTGACTAGAGCCAGCCAACAGTTAGACGCTCGCTCTTCAATCAGCAAAATTTCTAGCTGAGAACCCGTAGTTTTATGACCATAAAGACGAGCAGGAATAACGCGGGTATTGTTCAGGACGAGCAAGTCACCTGGTTTTAACCAATTGGGCAAGTCCCGAAAAGTTGAGTGGGTAGGCTCTCGCCGTGAATTTACGATCAGTAGACGAGAGCTATCTCGCGGCTCGGCAGGAGACTGGGCTATCAGCTCTTGAGGCAATTGGTAAGTGTAGCTAGAAAGCAAAAAATCTTGATCCATCCTAAGTTATAAGTTCAATTTACACGATCGTATTTGGGTAATATCCCCTATAGCAAATTTAAAAGATCGGGTGCTTTTCCCCAAGCGCGATCGACACATTTATTGTCAGACTATAAATACGCTTCTGTAAAAACATGATTTATGGACTATCTGTATTTCCTGGCCAATGCCAGCGTGACCTTAAGAACAATCGAGTATCTCCGCAATATGGAGCATACGACCAATGCTTCTCTCACCGTAATTCATCAAATTGATGGCTGGATTGTCAAAATACACTTCCCCCAAGCTCTAGAACCAAGATTACACGGTAATCTTTGCGCCTTTATGTCAGAGTTGGGCATTGTCTATGAACCAGAAATGCGACTCAAAATGGTCTTCTGGAGTTTAGAAACTGGTCAATCTCCTGTGGAAGTTATGCGCCGTTATCAAGTAGCAGTGGTTTCTTATGGTGTGCCAGATACCAAAGATATTGAAGCTTTTCGTCAACAATTTACCATTGGACTAGGTTACTGTCCAGAAACCTTAGCCTAATGAAAACTCGAAATAATCTGTAAGACTCTAGAGATATCGTCAAGCTGTCCCACAATACGTTTGACAGGCCCAGGAGAGACTCGAATTAAAGTCGGGGTGGTTATAACTCGGTGTATTATCGCTTGTTCGGGGTTTTTAGCAACATCAATCACTTTTAAGGTGTAGGGATTAGTCAATCTTTCTTCTAATAGCTGATGAAGATTACTTAAGGTTTTTTCGGCACTATCATTCTGACTGGAAATAAACAGGCGTAGATTGTATCCTTCGCTCTTGATTACAGTTGTTCTGATGTGATCTTGAATTATCCCAGAGTCTTTAGAAGGCAATTTAGTTGATTGTTTAGGGTCAAGACGAATAACTAAATCTTGTCGCTGCCAAAGTTGCGGAAAATGGGGTTTATAAGTCTCAATTACTGCCCGATGACAATGCTCTTCTTGCCAAGGAGCAATTTGCCATTCAGTTTTGGCATCGAGTTTAAATAATGCTTGCAATAAAGGGATATATTGCTGTACTGCGGGGTAAACTTCGGCAATAGTCTGTAGCTGATGAGTTGTAGGGTCTAACCAACGCTCTACTGTGGCTGTATATCCAGGTACGAGAAAATGAGGTGAATCAGCTAAATTGAGCATCTTTTGTAATTCATGACATAAATGAACATGCCATTGAGTTTGTTTACTCGAATTGATGCCATAAATCAAATCTCCCCCTGGTGTAAACAAGGCTATACCTTTAAATACTTGAGGCAGAACATTTATCATCTATTGCCGATCATGATCTCAAACCCGACAGTTTAACAACTGCTGACTAGTTAATAGTAATACTTTTAAAGTATATCTATTCCTGTGGGTAATAAATATGGATGCATGAACACTTTAACATGCTAAATGTTCTGTGTATTTAGATTCTACCTCTGAGCATCATCGCCATTTCATTGGCTGTCGGAGACATTTCCATGGCTACTTCCTCGGTAATTCTGCCTTCTTCGTAAAGACTGAAGAGAGCTTGATTGGTAGTAATCATTCCGTCATATTCTCCATCCAACATCAGATTCTGAATCTCATCATACTTACCCTGTTTAATATATTCTTTGACGGTTTCTGTATTAACCATGATGTCATGATACGCAGCTCGTTTACCATCTGTGGTGCGACATAATCCTTGAGAGATGACAGCTACTAGGGACTCGGAAATTGCCACGCGCATCGCATCCTGTTCTTCGGCAGTGTAGAGAGTCAAAATCCTTTCAATAGTTTTAACCGCACTGTTGGTATGTAACGTTCCCATGACCAAGTGACCTGTTTGGGCTGCTTTGAGGGCCGTATTGACCGTTTCGCGATCGCGCATTTCCCCAATCAAGATAATATCAGGATCTTCCCGCAATGCTGCTTTGAGGGCATGATCGAATTTGTGAGTATTGATGCCAACTTCTCGTTGTTTAATTAAAGAGCGTTTACTCCGATGGACAAATTCAATCGGATCTTCAATGGTAATAATATGCTTGGCATGTTCGGTGTTGATGTAGTCTACCATCGCTGCCATAGTGGTCGATTTACCTGAACCCGTCGGCCCCGTAACTAAGATTAAACCTTTATGTTCGTCAGAAATATCCCGAAAAACTGGGGGTAAACCCAAGTCGTCCATGGTCAAGATTTTGAGGGGAATCAGACGCATTACTAAGGCAGGGCCTAGCAGAGTGTCAAACACGTTGATCCTGACCCTAGCAAACTCGTACTGAGTTGCACCATCAAATTCTAGTTCTCGCTTGAACTGTTCTACTTCGCGATCGCTTAAAATCTCATGTAGCCAACTCATAAAAGTTTGGCGATCGGTTTTGGGATACTCTGTTAGTGCCATTTCTCCGCGATCGCGCATTCTGGGGACTTCTCCTACTCCCACATGAACATCGGAGTATCCTTTGTCGTATGCCTGTTTAATGATATATGCCAAAGAGGGTTGACCAGAAGCTCTCTGTGGTTTGTTGTTTGACGCTGATGTTGGAGCTTTAACAGCAGAATTTTCCGCTTTTACTTCGACAGGTAATGAATTACTAGTTCTGCCAATAGTGGATGGTGGGGGTGGTGGCAGTGGTCGAGATTGTTGATCTACTTTTTGATTCATTTAATTTATGTGTTAGAGAACTATTGTTTTTATATGATTAGTATGCCCAGCCCTTCCAAGTTTTTAACAACTTTAAGACTGAGTTAAGTAGGTAGGCAAAATAATTGATCAAACCCCTACCCTTAGAGCTATTTGTCCTAAAGGATTCCTAAAGGATTAGCTCCTTCGTCCTAAAGGATACCGCTCCGCATATCGCGTCACCGCTCCGCATATTACTCGTTACTCGTTACTTGTTACTCCCTAACCTTATTTCCAATTTAATTACACCCACCTACTTAGTTATTTCAATTACCATCTGTTAGGTTGATCGAGCTTTTTCAAACTGTTAGAACTGTTAAAAATGATACTTAAATTGTCATGCTTATCATTACTTAATAGCTAATATTATTTCCTCACAATTACCTCACAAAAATATTATTTACTAACTCTTAATTGATTAATGTCTTAAAATCTGCAAGCTAAATTTTTGCTTTCAGAGTAATTAAGTATAAATACTTATTTGTTTCCCAAGCCTTGCTCAAGATCCAAATTAAATAAGAACAAAGATATTATGGTAAAAATAATTATTTTTGCTAAAAGAGTCTAAATTTGCCTTGAAGCTATGGGGATCGATGAGAATAAAGAAAAATTAGATTAACGAGTGATGATTAATGGTCAAGTTTGTGTATTGCCAAATGTAAAAATATATTTTCAAAATGTATTTTTCTGATTGAACTTTCTTATACTTAGTTTATTCAAAAGAAATAAAGTCTGATTTTTGCTTCGTTGTTGTTTATGTTTAAGGATTTGCAAAACTATGGAAACTACCCGAAAGAATAGTTACGTTGGTTTAATCAAAAGCTTCTTGATTTGGAGTTTTACCTTAACGGTCTGTCTACTAGTAGTAGGTTTTCCCGTGGGAGCTTTAATAGTTACAGTCGGTCTTTTAGCGACTATTGTTTTACAAACAGTTCTACCTGCTAGCGCCGTTTTGCTGGTGACAGGCAGCATTTTTAGTCTTAATGTGGCAGTGGTAGTCATTGGGGCTGCGGCTCTAGCTTTAAAAGGAGTTAATCCTGAAGAGGTAAGCTGGCTAAACTGGTTACATGGACAAAAAGATTTAATTAATATTCCTGTGTACGCTTCGTGTCCATTAACTTGCCAAGTTGAGATTCATCAATAATTGATCTGCAACCATAAAAATTAAACTAACTGGTTTAATGTCTATTCTGTCGTTGATTACTTGAATGCAAAACTAAATCCCCAACAGTAAATGCGCTCAATAATTAGCGATCGCAAAGCGTAGGCGGAGCCTAATCGCTCATACGAACCGAAACCCAGAGTATACTGGGTTTTTTACTGTCAAAAAGCATGATCAGTTATGTTGTTGCGTTGAGGGATTATGACTAAACCAATTTCTGTCGGAGTAATTTTAGGAACTCGCCCAGAGGCAATTAAGCTCGCTCCAGTAATCGAACAGCTTAATCTAACTCAAATTAAAACCCATGTGATTCTGACAGGGCAACATCGAGAAATGGTAGATCGGGTGATGGAGCTATTTAACCTCGAAGCAGATTTCGATTTAGGCATAATGAAACCGCAGCAAACCCTCAGTAGTATTACCTGTGATAGCTTACAGGGTTTGGGTAAGATTTTTACGCAGATTAAACCACAGTTGATTTTTGTTCAAGGCGACACCACAACTGCCTTTGCTGCTGCTCTGGCTGCTTTTTATCATCAGATTGCGATCGCTCATGTTGAAGCAGGCTTGCGTACTGATAATTTATATAATCCTTATCCTGAAGAAGCAAACCGTCGCCTAATTTCACAAATTGCTCAACTGCATTTTGCACCGACGGAACTAGCGGTTAAAAATCTGCAAAAGTCAGGGGTGACAGGCGAAATTCATCATACAGGTAATACGGTAATTGATACTTTATTAACCGTAGCGGGGAATAAGCCCAAATGTGAGATAGCTAATTTAGATTGGTCAAAATATCGAGTATTGTTAGCTACGGTTCATCGTCGCGAAAATTGGGGGAGACCACTGACAGATATTTTGCAGGGATTTAATGCCATCTTGGATCGTTTCCCCGACACAGCTTTACTGCTGCCGCTACACCGTAATCCTACCGTGCGAGAGCCAATTAAAGCAGCACTTGGCGATCGCCCTAGAGTATTTCTCACAGAACCATTAGACTATAGCGAACTGGTTGGTGCGATCGCTCGCTGTCATTTGTTGTTAACCGATTCGGGCGGATTACAGGAAGAAGCCCCCAGTTTAGGGAAACCTGTGTTGGTGCTGAGAGAAACCACAGAAAGACCAGAAGCCGTTCAAGCGGGTACAGCCAAGCTGATTGGCACCGATCCTCAAACCATAGTTAATGCCACCGCTGAATTACTTGAAAACGACCATCTCTATAATCAAATGGCAACGGCGATTAATCCTTTTGGTGATGGTCAAGCATCCGTTAGAATTGTCAAAATTGCTCAAGATTATTTAACAAAAAACTTATAGCTTATAGCTACTGCCAGTTGCCAACCAAAACATAAGCAGCCCAATAATAAGGATGTGGAGGAAGCTGCTTGAGTTCTGGCAGGGGTGGATTGGCGCGTAAAGATTCGATCAAAGATAACTGGGCTTGTTGTAGAGCAACAACTTTTTTCGTGGTGGGATTTTCTAATTCACGATAAAACTGGCTCATCAACTTACTAGTGGAATCATCTTCCACTGACCATAAAGATGCTACGGTACTGCTGCCAGAACGTACTGCTACCCCTGCTAATCCTAAAACAGCCCGTTCATCTCCTGTCGCCGTATTGCAGGCACTAAGCACAATTAACTCAGGTCTGGTGTTGCTGGAACTGAGCAAAGTATTCAGAGCTTCAAGATCGAGCAGATGGCGATCGCCAGTAACAATAAAAGTCTGTTGCGGATCGGAGCTAAATACTCCGTGGGTAGCTAAATGAATGATGGGAAATCCTGCTTGCAGTTGCTGGGCAATATTTTTAGCGGTAAACTCTCGATCTAATAGCTGTCGCGATCGCGGAAAAACTGTTTTAATTTGCTTCAATTCTTCAGGAACATTGTTTAATGCGGGGAAGATTTCTCCTTGAATTTCTACTTGCTGGCTTAATCCTGCTGCTAATACTTTGAGCTTATCCCTCGGTTTTGCTTGGGTGTTGAGTAATTGTAAACTAGGGGCTAAAGCAACGCTATGCTTTTCTAAGAGATATTGCTTACCGTCATAGAGTGCTGCCATCGGCACATTTTGTAATTTGCCACTGAGGATAAAAACCAGAGTTTCGATTTGATTGGCGGTTAATTCGCCTTCCAAAGGTTCAATCAACCAGCGATATATTTCTTGGAGATTGGGTAATAAGGCTTGAGTATTGGCAATTACTTCTTGAGGGTTAAGAGGAGTAGTGCTAAAAATATTGACTGCCGAATTATTAATGCTTTGGTTATAAAGACTGTCGTATAAAGCGTCGAGGGTGCGATCAATTTCTGTCGCCGAAATATTCCTGGTAAAGCGCTTCAAAGGTTTCCCTGCCATGGAGAGAATTACCTCTAGGCGATCGCTTAAGATAATGGGATAAATGACTGCTGCTTGAGGGTCTAAATCATCAATGGTTACGGCAATATCAGCCGTTGGGGAGCAAGGATCTTGAAAGAAATTATCTAATTCAGCAAGCTGGAGGGATTCGATTACTTGACGAGCTAGTTCTAAGTTGTCGTTAGAAGTATAAGAAGTAGAGTTAACAGTGTTAATTGTGGTTAGAGATTTAGAGGCTTGCAGATTATCTGACAAAAGTAAATTTGCCAAACGTAGGTAGACAGGCTTGACTGACTGGCGAAAGTTAAATTGGACTACTTGATTATTAGTATTTAGATCGGTACGCAAAGACTGAAGAGTGTTAAAGGCTAGGGTATAGGCGGCGATCGCCTCTTCTTTCCTACCTGAGCGCTCTAAGAACATCCCTAATTGGGACTGCCACAGATAACTAATTTCACGCGCATCACCAGCAATATTTTGCGCTTCTGCCACAGCTAAAGCCTGATTAGTCAAAGCGATCGCTCGATTTAAGTCTCCTTTTAGACCATAATTCTCTCCCAAATATCCCAACGCATAGCTCTCTCCCCGTCGATCTTCGATCAGTCGTGCCTGTTGCAGTGCTGTTTGTAAGATGGACTCGACAGTAGTGGTTTGCTGGAGGCGAGTTAAGCTTTGAGCATAATTGATCTGAGCATAAATTCCCTGATGAGTCTGTGGTAGCTGTGGTAAGTTAGCAGCGATATCTGCAATTAACTTGGTTTGATTGTTTTTTAGTTCAGTAGTCAGTAAAGCCAAAAAATTTTCTGCCATTTCAACCAGCATACTTTGGTTGAGCCGTTGCCATGATTGGATCCGTCTTTGTGTTTGCTGTTGCCACCAAGCTTCCAGTTCAATCAGGAGAGATAAATGATTTAGCTGTGCCTGAGTCTGGGTGAGCAATTCCGTTTGTGGCTCAAGGGCAATCTGTTCGTAGGTTTTAAATGTAGCTAGATATGGCTTTAAGGCATTTTTCGAGTCTTGGCGATCGATAATTTCGGTGATGCGCTCATAGTTCCAGCGATCGCGTACCTGATTTCCCAATGCCTGTTGAATGTTGCCCAGTGCTAAAAGAGTTGCCCCCGATTCTGAAGAGTTAAGAGTTGCTGTGGCACTAAGCTGGATGATTGTTTGCGCCAAACTTAGCATTCCTTTATTTTGTAAAATATTACTCAAGCTACGCAAACCGATACCCTCAACGAGAGTAATTTTGTGTTGCTTTAAAGTCTGAATTAGCTGTTCTATTCCATCACTATTACATTGAGTATCTTCTAGTTTAAAAGCCTTGAGTAAACTAGTACAGGCACGAGGATATAACCCTAAATCTTGCAATACCTGAGATTGGTTAATTAAGCTTTTGGTTTTGCCCAAGCGATCGCCCTGAGCCGCAAATGCTGCTGCTGCTTCTTGCCAAGCTATAGCTGCTGGTGCTAATTGACCTGTCTGATAAAGCTGTTGCGCCTGTAAAGATAATCCTAGTCCATTAGGTTGAGACTGCACTGGTAGATGAACAGCTACTGCCAACCATGCCGAGAGCGTGACAGTTAGGAGGCGACGCCATAACCAAGATCGATCACTTAACATTAACTATGAACCATTAACTAGTTTTAACTTGATTTAATTTGAACTGTAAATATGAGGAAAATTGAGCTAAAAAAAACTGTACTGTAACTGTAGATAAACTCCATTTTCCTGTATAGAACTACCTTCCTCGTCGTGATTAACTAAAGGAATCCCCCAGTCAACTCGCGCCGAAAAATTTTCTGGTGTTTGTAATAGTAAACCGAATCCAGTGCCGATTAAAGTATTAAATTCTGTCTCTTCATCATCCTGATTCCAACCAGTGCCAAAATCAATAAATGGGGCAACCTGCAAGGTAGCATCAAGAGACTCAAAATAAAATATCGGCAGGCGAAATTCCGCACTAGCCAAGAACCCACTGTCAGTAAGTAAAGCATCTTGACGATAACCTCGAACCGTTGTGGCTCCACCTAAACTAAATTGTTCTGTAGATATTAAAGGATCGGCAGCTAACTGTAATTCCGAACGTAACAACATCGTCGCCCCAAATTCGCGATCGGGTTGACTGAGCGATCGCAAATAAGAAAACTGTCCCCGCCAGCTAAAAAACTGACTATCAGGTTCTTCTGGCAGAATCGTAGCACCCAGAACATCAACCCCCAGATTAAACTGCGAACGAGCCGAAATTACTTGACGACGATTACGCTGTAGCCATTCTTGACCAAAGCTCACCACTGAAGTACGAATTTCCCCCTCTTCATTAGCACCAGGACTTAGGGGTTCGGCATCGTTCATAATTGTGCTGTCACTGGCTCTTCTGGCTGCCGTGACGCTGACAGCTAGTTCTTGGGACACTTGAGGAGTGGCTGTTTGGAGTAAAGGTTGTCGCCAAGTCAAATCATAGTTGCGGGATTCAATATCGATATCAAGATCTTCAAAAGAAGACTGCACAATTTCATTCTGTCCCCAGCGAAAATTGAACCCCAAAGAACCATCGCGAGTATTAAGAGGTAAAGTATAGCCACCACCAAACTGGTTGCTGCCTTCCGTATTATCGTAGGTTAGACGAAAGCGATCGCCAATCCCCAGCAGATTTGCTTCCTCCAGTTGAATTCCTCGCTCAAAAGTGCCAACGCTCAAGTTACGATTATTATTGAGCTTAGCTTGGAGGCTAAAAGTATCGGCGCTATTTACTGATACGGTGAGAATATTAGTTCCTGGTGTAATCCCTGCCGAAAGCTCTGCATTTAAACTCTCGATCAGCGGATTAAGCTGAAGTAACTGTAGTGCTGATTGTAGTTGATTAATATTCAGAGGCGTAGTAGTTCTTTGGGCGATGCGATCGCGCACATAACTTTCTTTTAGTCTCCCTGTAACATTCACCTCAATTGCGGCTAGACTGCCTTCAACAATCTGAATTTTAACTTTGCCTGATGATAAACTTTGTTCAGGAATATAAGCTCCAGTGGTAATATATCCCCGACTGACATAAAGCTCGGTAATCTGATTCGCTGCCTGGACTAATTGAGCAAAAGAAATTGGCCCCTTGGTAAAATTGGCGATCGCTTGATTTAATTCTGCTGGACTAAATACTGTGTTGCCGACAAACTCAAACTGTTCAACTGCGATCGTGCCTGGAATATCTAACACCGATTCAGGAACAGGAGGAGTCGGAATTGTTTTAAAAGGATTGACGGCGGGAGGCAACGGCGGAGGCTGCTGAGGTTCGATCGGTTCTGGGGTTAAAGGTTCAAAACTTTGAGCTGTTGCCGAGTCAAGATGCCAAAAACTTGACGCCAGGAATGCTGCATAACTCAAAAATTTAGTTGTCTGTTGAACGCTAGAGGTTTGACCCATAGCCAAAATTTTTAAACTGATAATAATTGCTTAACCTAAAGTTAAATTTAACCTTAATAATGATATTTAATCTCAATAGTGGTTGGGAATTCTCTTAAGCTGTCGTTGTGGTTAAGATTTTTCAAGTTAACGAAATGTTTATTTAATCAACTAAATTTTTCTGGGAAATTACAATTTTTGTTATAATAGTTTCCTATGAAATTTAAAATGTAATTTAGATTTCTGCAATCTAGATTACATTAAATTGGCACTTTTATACATAAAATCAGGCGAAAATCAGGTAAAAATATTTAATTTTAACGATATTTAAATCCCAGCAATTCACAATTATAAAGATCATGATCCAACCAAGTTATCTGGCGATAGTAACGACACCATTGATTGCTTTGGCAGGCTCAGTTTTTCTAGCTCTTCCAGCACAGGCAAATAGTCTGGTTAATGTAACTTGTGAACAAAAGGCATCTGTTCCTACGGTAATTGCGACTTTATCCAATCAAAATGTCTCACAGGTAACATCTATACTGTCCTTTTTACCTCAGTATTTTGAAACCTCCCAAGCACTTAAGCAGTGCAAAAATACTGCTGATAAGCTACATAGCTTTTACAATCAGAATAGAATGAACTATCTTGCCAGTGACACCATCAAGGGTAAGCCTGTAGTTTGCGCGGTTGAGCGTCGAGGTTTAAGTTGCGATAGCTACAATAGTGATGTTTTATTTTCTTTAAATCAGCCGATTAGCCCTGGAGAACTTCTATACAATATGCTGGGTGAAGATTTCAAAGGTTCTAAAGCACCCTCTTCTCGAACTGTAAGTCGCATCTATACCGATTTAAGACCATTGTGGTGGCCTTTTTAATGAGTCATAGATGATCTCAATCCTACTTGACAAAACTTAATGTGACCGAAGTTGAAAAAAACCCGAACTGAGGTTAGTTACACTGTTTTTTGGCTGCCCTAGCCATTTCATAATCAGGCTTAAGTTCAAGCGCTCGCTCAAATGCTGCTACACCATCAGGATTTGCTTCAGCTTGACACAAAGTTTTGCCTAAATAGAACCAAGTTTGCGCTTGCTGCGTCCGTGTTAACAGATGGTCTTGTAACATAATTTTAAACTCAGCTTCAGCTTCTTGAAGGCGATTTGCTCTACTCAAAGTGATTCCTTTGCCTACATGAGCGGGAAAATACTTGGGAGTATAGCGTGTGGCTCGTTCATAGGCAGCGATCGCCCGATCAAATTTTTCTTGTTTACGATAATTATTGCCCAAAAAAGTAAGTGCAACAGCAAACTCTCCCGCGATTTTGGTTTTTCCTCGATCCGCTTCCATGCGCTCTAAAATTTCTATTGCCTGCTTAATTGAGTCAATTGACTTCTGATTATTGCCCAAAGCCGCAAAAGATTCGCTTTTATTAATCAGAAAAATCGGATCGGTTTTATTTAAAGCGATCGCCTTGTCAAAAGCGACTATAGCCTCCTCGTCTCGCTGCAAATTATGCAAAGCTTCTCCCTGACAATTCCAAGCATATACAGCAGCTGGCTTAATAATTGTGGCAGCAGAACAGGATTCGCGCATTGCTTCATATTTCTGCAAACCCGCTAAAGCATATCCTCGATTAGTCCAAGCTTGGAAATAATTGCTGTCTATATTGAGCAGTTTATTATATTTTTCTACTGCTCCACTGTAAGATTTCTGCTGAAGCAATTGGTTACCTTGGTGAAAAGCTCTTCTAATCGTTATACGTTTAAAAATGTTATTCAAAAATACACTCAGTAACCCTATCAAAGTCAAGACCAATAAAATATTTTTAAAACTCAACCAGCGATCTTTAGGTTCAGTTGGGGTAGGTACTTTGACAATATCTGTAACACGATCATTTCGAGTTAATCTACTGCGATCTTGTTCGTATTGGGCTTGCGCGCTCAAAGCTTCAATAACCCAGCCAAGATTGAATACAGACTGATAGATGCGGTTGGCTATCACTAACTTATGTTGTTGCTTCAAAACTAGACCTGTATTCAGCAATTCTTGTTGCTCTTTACTGTCGTCTAGCAATACTGTTTCAGTAAGAACTCTTTGATATAGTTGCAGTAACCGATTGGGAGAACACTGCTGATTATTCAGTAAACGACTTCTAAGCGTTCTCAAGTGTGATTTTAGTTCATTATTCGACCAATCATCAATTATCTTCGTCTGAATCAAATAATCAATCTGCTCCTCTTCTTCCTGTGGCGAAAAAGAATTAGAAGCTTGAGTAATTAAGGAAAATACTTTTTGAGTCAATAAAGAATGTCCATTCGTCCAAGACAATACTCGCTCCAAAGCCTTTTCCGAATAATTTTTCTGTCCCTCAATTTTGAGTAATTTACGCTTAATTTGTAAAAAACCTTCGTGAACCTTCTGAGAATTATCTTGTTCCTTGCTTAAGTCGACTGGTTCTCGATCAGAATTGAGCGATGGCTTAGAAGTTAATTGCCGATCTGGGGCTGCTGAAGTAGAATTTGGTTTGGTTTGGAGATGGGTCAAGAAAAAATCAATCGTAGTTGGTTTAATCCAGCCTTTAGCAATTGCCACTTCACCAAATTTACGTTGGCTACTCTTTTGCTCCACCAAAATAGTTTGAATCTGTTGCTCGTTTAATAATGCAGCCTGCTTTAAATATTGACCAATTGGTTGTTCTGGCTTTTCGGTAACTAAACTTAACCAACGTTCAGCAAAAAAGTCTACTGTTGCGGGCGAAATTTTTCCTTCATTAGCTAAAATTTCACCGATCGTCAAACTATTATTGGTCTGCTTTTGCTGTTCGCGAGCCTGATTCACTTGTTCAGCGGATACCAAACCCGCCTGCTGCAAAATCGCTCCTAAAGTTACTTTATTGCCAGAGTAAGACACTATGTTCTACTAAAATTATTTTATTGAGTTTATTGAGAATGAACAATCACTCTTAGCGCCTAAGACGATTTGTCATGTCAGATCAAACCAATATAACTAAGAATAATCAATTTAGTTGAGAACAGCATGATCTGATATAGTTACCGTTTAGACCCAAAAAAACTTAAAGATCAGCATTAAGATTGAGTATCTTCTCAACAATTGAACTCAAGTTATATCATAGTAATTGCTCTGAATTTTTGCTATAGCTCAAATAAACTGTCAAGCATTTATAGCTGTACAAAGTTAGCGGCTCTTGAGTATACCACAAGGGTACAACGTGAAGATTCACACTCATTTGCCCTAAAGGATTAGCTCCGCGTCGCCGTTCGCCCGTACAGGTAGTAGAAAGTATAGTCATTGCAAAAATGTCCTAACGTTTTTACGTATGGCTCTAGTTTAACTTCCGTACAAGTTTAGTGTTTATTTTGCGACGAAAAAACCGACTAGTGCAAAGACGATGCTTAGTCGGCGAAATAATTGACTCAATTCAATTGGTGTTTGTTAATCTTTATCAAAGTATTTTTGTACCTGTGCCAAAGCAGCACTACCAATGTTAAATATAGCCCAACTAGCAGCGATCGCCAGAGGTGCTACTACTATTATTACACGCCAATCCATAATTCTATTTCTCCTTGACAGCTATTAATTCATTTAAAAGGTTTATTTATGCAAAACCAGATTTATCTATACTCAAATGTACCAGCTTTCTTAACCTTTGTTGCAGATTTTTTCTCAGCTTGAGGCACTTAAGAGTAATTGATGGTCAATAAAAAAGGGGAATAAAGATCCCCCAATGATCGATGACTTTAAATTAAAGGTTGAAGTTTCTAACTCAGCAATATTACACTAACTTGAGATTAGGATAGTATGCCAAGATGTCATCAGATGATAGAGTGTCGCCGTCGGCTTGGGGTGTCCAAAGGATTTCTACCGCTAATAAGCGATCGCTACCTAAACTACCTATCTGCTGTAGTGCCTGACGCATTTCATCAGTGCCATTAATTGTGGGCAGGTCGAGGTTACCAGTTGCACCGACAATGATTGTAGCGACGATATATTCTCCTGTATCCCCTTCTTTGACTTGGAGCGCGCCATCTTTGGTTTCTCCCCCTAGTGCTTTTTGTGATTCGTCGATCACGTTATCTACATTAGTTAGGGTTTCAGCTGTAAACTTACTACGTTCAGTCAAAGAGAACTGATTAAACTTAGCTTCGGCTGCTTCTAAGCTAGCTTTTTGCGAGTTGGTTGCACCATAAACCCAATATTCTGGGTGACGCAATAAAGCAAGAGTTGCTTCCTGCAAAACAGTAGCTCGTCCTGAAGCAGTGCTAGTATCCGCTGTTAGAGCCAAACGATTTAACTCAGGTTGTAGTTCACGAGCATTGGCAAGCAAGCCCACCTGTACTTCTGCGACAGAAACGGTAGAAGTACCGCCATAACCCTCTTCGCGGCCCACTCCTGCACTTTGAAAACTACGGACAATAAAACTGGCGATCGCAAAGAAGATCAGAATGGAGAATAAACCACCGCCACCATAACCAACAAAAGGCAAGAGAAACGGAAAGCCAAAGCCGCCACCACCATAACCATAGCCAGGAGATCTATAACCACCGCCATAACTGCCACCACTAGGACTAGAATAGCCGCCAGAAGGTGCGCGGAAAGAACCACCGCCAATTCTACCGCCAGTACGGGCAGCCATGGCATCACCAGCATTACCTAGAACGAGAACGCTAACTAATACTAGAGCGACGATGGATTTGAGCCATAATTTAGACCAATTTCGTTTAAAAATCATGTTCATTTTTTGCTTAATCATCACATTTAAAAATTTGATTTTTTAATTTTCCCCTTACAGTAATCACTAACACCACAAGAAAACAATATCTTTTAGGACAACCTCAGTAATCAGTAATCAGTAATCAGTAATCAGTAATTATTCACCCACCACCAACAATGGTGACAATTTCTAAGCGATCGCCCGATTGCATTTGCGTCTTTGGCCAATATTGACGGTGTAAGATTTCCCCGTTGTATTCTACGGCGATCAGTCGAGGATTTAATTTAAGCTGGGTTAGTAGCTCTGGCAGAGCAGTTGGTGCTGCACAGGTATGACTTTCTCCGTTGACCTGTATAGTTATTGTATTAGTTGCATTCAACATAGATCTAGCTAGAAACTGGGGTAATTACCGTCTAATTAACTGAGCCAAAAATTGGCGCGTCACCTGGCTTGGATGTTCTGCCTGCATAATAGCGCGAACCACGGCAACTCTCTGTGCGCCTATGGTTAGAATTGCATCCAAATTGTTTAAGTCAATGCCACCAATGGCAAACCAGGGAACAGGACATTTAGCTTTTACATAGTCGATATATTCTTTGGTCAGGGGTGACTTTCCAGGCTTGGTAGGAGTTTCGTAAAATGGGCCAACTCCCACGTAATCTGCTCGTTCGGCGATCGCCCTATTTAGTTCTTGTTTATTAGTGGTAGAACGACCAACAATTTTCTGGCCACCCAAGATGTCGCGAGCAAAGGCTACTGGTGCATCATTTTGACCCAAATGTACCCCGTCTGCATCTACCGCTAGAGCGATATCGACGCGATCGTTCACAATAAATAGGGCGTTATATTGATGGCATAGCTGACACAATTGATCGGCTTTTTCCAGGCGATCGCTATCATTACCATTTTTATCTCGATACTGTATCAAGTTTAGTCCACCCTTAAGGGCTGCTTCTACTGTCTTGAGGATATCTGGTTCAGGAGAAGTGATTAAGTATAGTGGCGCATTTTGTAGTCGCTGATGTCGATAGCTATTAAAAAGCTTACTTTCAATCGTGTAGACGCGGTAGCGTAGCTGTTTACAAGCTGCTGCCATTTCTGGATTATAGAGCTTACTATATTCTTCCAATACTCTTAATGCTTCTTGGGCGCGACATAAGTTTGCCTGAAGTAGCTGTTCAATACTGTCTCGTACTTCTTCTTGAGGATGAGAAATGTCTGTTCCCACATCACCAGGAGTATCTCTAGCCTGACGCAGTTCCCAACTATGCCATTGAGCGAGTTCTTGACGTAGCTGTTTACATTCTTCTGCTAGTGGCTGGTTATTTAGCCCCAAACGACACCACTCTTCAATGATTCTTAAACCTTCACGGGCGCGATCGAGATTAGCATCTAAAATACGGTAAATAGCTTTTTTCATCTAGCTTTAATTAGTTAATATTTTCACCATGACTAAATGATGGCGCATTACTGTTGCCAGTTTTTCAAGATAAAATCGTTTGTGATACTAGCTCGAAATCTAAGCAACACGAGTAAAAGCCTTAGAAAAATTAATAATTCTCGGCATTGAGCAAACAAAAGCGATCGCTACTCATATTCACAACAAGCATGACTTTAAAATGAAGTGGAGACAACCTAAATGTGGCAACAAAAGAGTAGAAAGGAATGTCGCCTTTTTACCGCCCATAATAGCAATTTTCCCAAAGCGCGATCCCGAAGGGTAGGCAGAGCCTAATCGCCTTGAGTTACTAATTCTTACTAGCAAAATACTCGGCTAATTTCTCTGGTGCTAAAGCGGTGGTATATTGTTGTGCTAATTCTGGAGTTGCTAGTTCGAGTAACACGGCATTTTCGATCCAAAACTCAATCACATCAAAGAAACCGCGACTACAACGCAAGCACCGCCAGTTCTCACGGGCAGCAATAGAATCAATTTGCGACTGGTCAAGCGGTATGGAAATGGCAGCGTGAGTAGCAATAAACTGATTAGCCGAATTTGGCTTTTGGTACTGTATCGGTTTATCATCTTCTCCTGGAATCATTTCAGTGCCAAGAGGATAAACTTCAATTAGAGTCCCATAATCATCGCCAGCAAAAGCTACATAGCTCTCTGGATGGGATGGAAAAGGGGCAGAATATCCATTGAATAATTCAGCTAATACTTCAGCAACGTGAAATGGATTTTTAGCAGGGATGGAAATATGATGAATCACTTTATTCAATAACTCCTATGACTTTAGATAACTCCAGCAATATTAGGCAGGTTATTGTTTATCTTATCAAGGTCGTCAACAATGAGTCTAATCGCAACTGACCAAAGTTCAATTAAGCAATTCTCGATCGCAATTACTTATAGTGCGATCGCATTTTTTAGAACATTTCTAATCTGAAGAACTAGTGACTTTAAAGTTAAAGTTATTAACTATCTGCTGTTCCTAGAAACATGGCAAATAACTCTTCTCCTGTCATATTTTTGGTTTGATTGGCAAAAGAATAATATTCGGGCTTTTCTTCAATAAAAACCTGAAGATCGAAAATAAGATCTTCATCATCATCAAAAATTCCCACTGGTATGTAGTAATGATTGTTTTCTTTCAATTTATAAAATAGGTGGCTACCATATGCGAAGCGGTATGCTAAAGCATTTGCGGAGCTTATCCTTTAGGACTAGCTGCGCGTCGTCCTTTAGGACACTTGTTACAGAATCCACGTTCCGCCCATTCTGAAGATTGATATATCGTACTTTGAGTCAAATTTTAAGCTTTTGATTATTGAAGCTGAAATAGTAGTTTTAAAAATTTTATTGCTCAACACCAAATAATATTGATTTTTGTAAAAACATATATTTTGGCTCTATTCCAGTTCAGGTTTGGGTTACGTAATTTTACTGAACAAAAACTACTATTTTAATCATAAATTGTCATTGCCAATTCTATTTTGAGTGATTATGATTGTGTTTGAAAACAGTCTCCGTATTTTTTCGTAAGTGAATATATGGAAAATAGCCAAGTAATTAGCGTTTATCGAAGACTTTTTTAGAGTTAGATAATCTACAGAATTAAACCAAAAATTTTATTGTTGCTCCTGCGATCGCAATGCAATTATCAAAATAGATTTAAAAACAAATTATTGTAATTAAGTTAGTTTTATGCTGCCCAAATCTAAGAGGATATCTAAAAAGTCTAATTGCTACGTTTCCAGTGGGTAGATCCCCCTAAATCCCCCTTGTTAAGGGGGACTTTGATTCCATTCCCCCCTTGTTAAGGGGGCTAGGGGGATCTGCTAGGGTCTAAGCATAACAGAATTGAGTTCTCAGACATCCTCTAAGGGATGACTATGTTGAAAGATTTCAATGTGACTATCAAAAAAATGTATTGCAAGTTGAATTCCTGTAGCTAATCTAGCAACTTTTCTGACTATTCTGACTAAAAATTCTCACCATCACCACATAACAACTATGAAAATTGCCGTCATTGGGGCAAGGGGTATTCCTGCTAAATTTGGGGAAATTGAGCGCTATTGCCAAGAATTATATCCTCAAATCGTGGCTCGCGGACATGAGGTAGATTTATATGTTCAACCTAGTTATCATCAGCAATCATGGTTTTCTAGGTTTACTTACCAAAAAATGAAGGTAATTACCCTATTTTCTTTACCAGGAAAGCGATTTAGCTGGCTGAACTCGGCTCTTAATACTATTTGGGCAACTTTTGGTAACTATGATGTGATTCATCTTCATGGAATGGTAGGAGCTTGGTTTGCTTGGTTTCCCCAAATGTTTTCCAACTCGTCTATTGTCGTTACCTTTCACCAGCTAGAATCTAATGCCACATGCTCATCTAAAACATTTCGTAGATTATTACCGTGGCTGGAAAAGATAACAGTAAACTATGCAGACGAAATTGTTGTGACTACTCAGGAGTTAGCAAACTATTTTTTGCGCAAGTATGGTGTCTGTCCTCATTATATTGCTAGCGCTCCAGCTAAATATGCGGAAAACAACAATCACTTTGGCTTTCGTCAAGCTTTCGGCTTAGAGCAACAGCGTTATGTATTATATTTAGGCACGTTTGAACCTAATCAAAGATTAGATTTACTCATTTAAGTATTTCAGAAATTACAGTCGCGCAATTGGAAGTTAGTTTTAGCAGGAGACATTAGTTCTTCTTTCCAGCACACCATCAATTTGTTACAAATGGCTCGACAGCAAAACAATATTATCTTTACTGGCGAGATTAGCGGTAATTTCTTAACTGAATTGGTGCGTGGTGCAGGTATATTTGTCGAGCCTTCCGAAGGTAATAATTTAAGTTCTTCTGTCGGGATGTTGGAAGCCATGCGGGAAGGAATTCCCATTGTGGCTAGCGATACTATAACCAATCGTAAGTTAATTGGCCGCGATCGCGGTTTACTCTTTAAAGCAGGACAATTCGATTCTTTATTAATTCAGCTGGAATATGCCATGTCTCGACCAAATTTACTCATGACTATGGCAAAAAAAGCGCAGACATATATTGCTGTAAATCATAACTGGGATAAGGTGATCTATAAAAATTTGTTTTTATATTTACAATTAACTAGCAAAATACCTACTCAGCGATCGCATCAAACTATAGATGTTTAAAAGAATTTAAGGGGTAATTTGAGCAACCCCGTAGAATTTTTGCTTGAATTTTTTCTTTGCTGTTTGAGCGCTGTTAGCTCACTGTCGATCTTATATTTCATGCAACCATGTCTTTAGAATTGCCCACAGTTTCTATAATTATTTTCGCTTATGAGGGCATTAGTTATTTACCAGCTACGATCAAGAGTCTTCTCCAGCAGACTAGTGGTGATTTTGAGATCTTAGTATTTAGTGATAATTACCATCAGATCAATTGTTGGTCTAGGGAACAGCTAGATCAGCGGCTAAGATTTATTTTACACAGCAATTTGGGTCTGGCTACTAGACTTAATCAAGGAGTCCTTGAAGCTCAAGGAAAATATATCTCGTTTGTAAATGCTGGCGACTTGTGGCATCCCAATAAGCTACAGCAGCAGCTATTTTATCTCGCTCGATATCCTGAAGTTGGTCTAATTTACTCTTGTTTGATGCTAATCGATCATCAGGGTCAAGATATTAAGGTGGCTAGTTCTCTTGGTCAGATAGTTAGCCAGCTCAAAGATTTGCTTCAACCTCCAGAAATTTTGGCCCAAAACCAGATTAATCTCTCTTCGGTTATGCTGCGTCGTAGCTGTTTTGAGATGGTGGGGCTGTTTGATCCTCAATTACAGGTTATTCCTGACTGGGAAATGTGGATTAGATTAAGTAACCATTATCAGTTTATCGCGATCGCCGAGCCTTTAGTCTATTGTCGTCAACTTCCAGAACATAACCGCAACTGCCTCAAGATCGAGACAGATTTACAGACAATAATTGAAACAGTATATGCCAAAATGTCTCCAGAGTTTGAACAGCAAAAACATCGCAGTTATGGCTTTGCCAGTTTATTTCTGGCGCAAAATACTCTGCAAACCAAAAATCCCGATCCTGCTATTGCCCGTAACTACTGGTATCAAACTTTAGTACACAATCCACTAATCATCTTCTCTCCCCAATTCTGCCAACTACGCTGGGCAATTTTTCGCCTACATTGTCGGCAGTATTATCAGCAAAGCGATCGCTATCGTCATTTACGGCAATTCATTGAGGATGCGAAAAGTCGATTTAAAATCGCGCTTTCTCGTCCGAACATTTTTAACTGGATGCTTGATGAAGACAGCAGTAACTAATAGACTTCTTGCACGAATCAAAAAAAACTAACTTACCAAGAGGGAAAAGGTTAAGGGCTTGCCCTAAAGGATATGCGTAGCGGTATGCTTTAGCACTAACTTCGTGTCGCACCGCATAGTTTGGTGGAAAAGCGCGAAGTTGCGTTGCGGGGGTTCCCCCCGTTGAGCAAACTTCGTAAGAAGGGAAAATAGATTAGTCTGCTATTCATGCAAGAGGTCTAATAACTACAAATAATTACAAAAAGGAGTAGCTAAGTATTGTCTAAGATCATCTTGATTCATCCCCAAGCTGGGATTGATTGGAAAAGTAATTCCTCTGTGTTCGCGGTTGAGTTAGCGCGCCGTCTCGATAATTATTTTGCAGTAGAACTCTTAAGCGGTGATGAATGTGGTTCTTTTAGTCGGCCGATTAGCTCTCTACCCCAGAGTAATTCTGGTTTAAGCTTTATCAATCGCTGGTTTCAACAGCCTCAAAAGACGATCGCTCAACTAACTAGTTTTTTACCCTGTATATCCTATCTGTTAAATCATCCCGCCGATTTGATTTTGCCACAAAATGGTTATGCTGGCTTGTTGGCAGCCAATTGTGTTCGAGCGATTAAACAAACTCCAATTCTATTTACCGATTACAACAGCTTAAATCAGTCAAAAAATCTCGAACGCAATTTAACTCTTAAGCCCGATCGCTTAATTACTCTTAATCCAATTGTCGCCAAATATGCCCGTAAGTTAGCACCAAACCAAATAGTTGATACTATTCCCCTGGGAATCGATCCGACAGAATTTATCCCTAAAGGTAAAGCGATCGCGACTGGCTTATCCCAACCGTGCATTATTGCAGTTGCTCCTTTAAATCGTCATAGCGACCAAAGAATTGAATTAACTATTGAAGCAGTTGCTCGTCTACCCCAAGCTAGTCTCCTAATTTGTGGTGAAGGTGTCGATCGCGATTATTTTCAGGCGCTGGGCGATCGCTTATTAGGTGTAGGACGATTCCAAATTAGGGCTTTTGCCTATGCTCAAATGCCCCAGGTTTATCGTAGTGCCAGTATTTTTACTTCTGCTGCGATTCAAGAAACTTGTGGTCTGAAATACATTGAGGCGATGGCTTGTGGTCTGCCTGTTGTGGCAATGGATAATCCAGTGCATCGCTATTTAATTGGCAATGGAGGTATTACCTGTGACGTGACTAATCTTGATGTATATGCCAAGTCTCTGCAATCGGCGATCGCTAAATACTGGCATCTACAGCAACCAAGACAAAATGCTTTAAGGTTTAGCTGGCAAGGCATCACTCTCTTGTATTATCAAGCAATTTTAAAAACTATGCGCACTTACAACCATCAATTTTCGGCTGACTCTCATCAATCTTTTAATGGCTAGAATTCAACAGTGAGCAATGAGTCCTAAAGGATTAGTCCTAAAGGATTAGCTCGCAAGCTCGCGTCCTTCGCGTCACAATGAGCAATGAGCAACGCTCAGTTACCTCTTTTTCAAAAAATGAGGATTGTTATTATTAAGGAAAGAATTTCTGTTTATTTCTTTGTGAACGAAGAGGTTTTAAACCTGATTAATCCTAAAGGATATCCTAAAGGACTAGCTCCTTACGTCGCGTCGCACTTCGTTATCAATTGTTCAATGTTCAATGTTCACTGATCATTGGTAATGCCAATACTAAAAACAGTACCAGAGGAAGACGATTAACTCCATCTGGCACTGCTCTAGAATTTAGCTGTTTATTATATTTAAGGTCTTTATATAAGCTGACCTCTTTTTATCATGTAAGTATATTCTCAGATATTTTTGCAACTCTCTTATTTCGTAATATTTTCTTTATATTTACCTAAGTCAAGAGTTATTACCTTTTGTTACGTTAACAGAGCTATTGGCTAAAGACACCCCTAGCAGTTGCGATAGCCAAATTTCAAAATCTCGGATGGGATGAGAACGGACTGCCACTAGGGGGTCGATCATTGGCTCAACTAGAATAGTAAACATTCCTAGACGATTGCCAGCCAAAACATCAGTAAACAGGCGATCGCCCACCATTGCTACTTGTTCGAGCGGTAAATCCATTGCTGTTGCTGCCTGCTTTAGCTTACGACGAGAAGGCTTTTTAGCAGAGGAGATAAAAGGTAGATCTACCGACTGGGCAATATTGCCAATCCGAGAGTGACTAATATTATTGCTTACCAGCCAAATTGGCGTGGTTTGCCTGATTTGTGATACCCATTGCTGTAACTCTTGAGTTGTTTCTTTTTGTTTAAAAGGAACGAGGGTTTCGTCTACATCTAAAATAAGCCCTTTAATCTTGTGTTCTTGCAATGTGACGGGAGTTAAATCAAAAATAGTACCGCCTAAAACTAAATTTGGCTCTAGTAAATTAATCATACAGATGATCTAAAAAAAATAAATGGCAACGAACCATTTTGGCATGAAAAACAATCTTAGTATTTTTCAACAGATGTTGTACAACAAGTGAATTACTTAATCATCAGCTTTCGACAGAGATTTAACTGTTTTTTTGTCTAGGTTCAAGTAAATATAATCCTGATCCATACGAGCGATCGCCGACATCGGTAAGGTCAATTCTTTTTTGTCCCACAGATGTCCTTCTTGCAGCACTAAATGAGTAAGATGTTTATTGTCTGGATCGATTAAAAATTCCTCAACTCGTCCAATATGACCGTCAGTAGCTTCGATTGATGCACCCCGATGCACCGCTATTGTGCCAGCAGGAATTAATTCTTGTTTGATGGGGGTAGACAAAAGATCGCCACTCAAAGATGTATCAGACCACATTAAATAAGAGCTACTGTGGAAAATCGCTTCGTCGCCAAAATTTTTCAAAGGTTCATATTTAGACGTAGTAGGATTAAAGAAACGCATCTCGGTAAACGGAGGAAAAAGAGCCAGTTCTTCTTTAGTACAGCTTAACTGGATTGAGTCTGAACTAGTTTTTACCACATATTCAATCGAGACTAAATATTTATGAGAATCTAACAGATGAGAATTACTCACTACCAGGTGGGTAACTTTTTGGCTATTTTGCTCGATAATTACATGACTCGATTTACCACATTCACCATCAAGGCATAACACCTGGGTATCTAAAGAAATTTCTCGCATTTTTCTTTTTCAAACTAAGTTAAGCTAATAAATTAAATAAAATTTTTCTCTAACACAAGTACCTAAAGGTATACTTTCTAATCAGTTAAGTTCTGTATACTACGAACAGTAGATCCTAAAGAAAAGATATATTGTTAAAATTAGTAAAGAAATTGAAAATTAAAATTAAGCTATAAGAATTATGGGTCGTATTGGAGTTTTGCTGCTCAACTTAGGCGGGCCCGATAAAATCGAAGATGTCCGTCCTTTTTTATATAATTTGTTCGCCGATCCTGAGATTATCAGACTGCCTGTTAAAGCGTTTCAGAAGCCTTTAGCCTGGTTAATATCCTCCTTAAGAGCCAAAACATCTGAGGCAAACTATCTCGAAATTGGTGGCGGTTCTCCACTGCGAGAAATCACTGAAGCCCAAGCCAGTGCTTTAGAAGAGAAGCTTAAAGAAATGGGACAAGATGCCAAGATCTATATTGGTATGCGCTACTGGCATCCGTTTACAGAAGAGGCGATCGCCCAAATTAAAAGCGACGGGATCAAAGAAGTAGTTATTTTGCCACTCTATCCGCAATTTTCCATTAGCACTAGTGGTTCGAGCTTTCGGGTTTTAGAAGAAATGTGGTCAGAAGATCCTGGCTTAAAAGATGTAGACTACACATTAGTATCTTCTTGGTATGACAATCCTGGCTACTTGCGATCGATGGCAGATCTAATTGGTCAAGAGCTAGATAAATTTCCCAACCCTCATCAAGCTCACGTGTTTTTTAGCGCCCATGGTGTTCCTGTAAGCTATGTAGAAGAAGCAGGCGATCCTTATAAAGAGCAAATTGAGCAATGTACACGCTTAATTATGGAAACTCTTGGTCGTACCAATCACTACACTTTGGCATACCAGAGTAAAGTCGGCCCTGTAGAATGGTTAAAACCCTACACTGATGATGCACTTAAAGAGTTAGGCGAAAAAGGCATCAAAGATCTAGCCGTCGTACCCATCAGCTTTGTTTCTGAACATATTGAAACGTTACAAGAAATTGATATTGAATACCGCGAAGTTGCAGAAGAAGCAGGAATTGAGAATTTTCACCGTGTTCCTGCCTTAAATGTCCATCCTGGCTTTATCGATTCTTTAGCCCATATCGTCGTTGATTCTCTGGACGATCGCCCTTGCTCTTTTGCCGATGTGATTCACCCGAAGAAAAACATGAAGATGTATCCTCAAGAAAAGTGGCAATGGGGTTTAACCACGGCTGCGGAAGTTTGGAATGGTCGTTTAGCAATGTTGGGCTTTATTGGTTTATTGGTTGAGTTACTTAGTGGTAGTGGCCCATTACATATGGTCGGCATACTATAGATAACAAACCTGTGGTTCAACAAATTAAGCTGGAGTTAATTTTATTACTCAACAAAAAAGATTCACTGTCAATCATGAATCTTTTTTTGCTTTTATCTATCTACTAATTAAGCTTACTTGGCGGTAGCCAGTTCAGGTTGAGGACGTTTGCTATTACGAATACCTTCAATTGCTTCAGCGTAATCTGGAGCTTTGAATACCGCCGAACCCGCGACGATCGCATTAGCGCCTGCTTCTAATACCTGCCAAGTATTGTTGGGTTTTAGTCCACCATCAACTTCAATCCAAGGATCTAGTCCTCTTTCATCACACATCTTGCGTAGGCTGGCTACTTTACCGACCATTTCTTCAATAAAGCTTTGACCGCCAAAACCAGGGTTAACGCTCATAATCAAAATTAGGTCACATAGAGGCAGTACGTGTTCAATGAAAGATAACGGCGTACCAGGATTTAAAACTACACCAGCTTGTTTACCCAGCTCGCGAATTTGACCTAAAGTGCGGTGTAAATGAGGAGAAGCGTTATGTTCTGCGTGAACAGAGATAATATCTGCACCTGCTTTGGCAAAATCTTCGACATACTTTTCAGGTTCGACGATCATTAAGTGAACATCAAGGGGTTTAGTCGTATGAGGACGAACTGCCTCGACAATCATTGGGCCAATTGTGATGTTAGGGACAAATCTACCGTCCATTACATCAATATGAATCCAATCTGCACCTGCTCGATCTATGGCTTCAATTTCTGCACCAAGACGGCTGAAGTCTGCGGATAAAATCGAGGGGGAAATAACAGTTTTCTTATTAGTCATAAATTTTATTTCTCTTAATGTTTTGTATCGAGCGTAACAAAAATTTATCTAGTTAATTAATAAGATATCATGTTTCTCTTATGTAGAGAGTGTAAGGAAAACTAATCTGTTTTATTTAGCATTATTATGCAACAGATTTCTGCAACAATCTTGCCAACTATTGACAGATAAATTACGCCTTCAAAACTCAACCTGGGACAGCCTCTGCTGCAACATTTTGGGAAACGCGTCATAGTATTGCTGATTGAGTGGAGAAGGATGGGGTAAAGGTAACAGCGCGATCGCTTTATGGTGGGATATGCCCTGGTCATCTGTAGCGCTAAGGTTCACAGTTAATTGATTTTCAAAGCGATCGCTACGGCGATAAAAACTATCAATTTCTCCTTTAGCGCCATAGGGAGCAAACCATTTAAAAGCTTCTGTGCCTAATGTAATAACTTGATTTCCTTGCCAATGAAACACAAACAATTGTTCTATAAAAGGACGAAATCTATTTTTCACCTTCATTAAATAAGCTTTATTACCTGGTGGCTTATAGGGAACCGTATTAGTTAATAAAACTCGCTCAATCGTTGTATTATCTAGCTCTGTTCTTGAAGGAGCTTTATTTTTATGCACTGCGTAATAAAAACCCTGTCTAACCATTGTGCCTGAAGCACCAATTAAAGGTTGCCGAGCCTGAACTTCATCTTTGCCTAAGTCACGACCAAAAAAACACAGGGAACTAGTCAAATTTCCTGCATAAAGAATTGGTTTGGTTGGTTCAAGTCCCGCAGATTTATATACGGGAACGTCGATGGGAAATTCTGCGCGCTGTGCTTCTTGTTGTACCTGAGAAATTAGAGTTTCAAGATCGGACATAGATTCAGCTTTGAAGTTAACAGTAGGATCAAAAATAATTATTACATCTTGTCTTTGCTCACCAACACAACTATTTATAGATTTATACCCTGATAAAATTAGCCTGGTCTTTAGTCAATCATCAGCCATGAGCCTAATCTATCAATATCCTTCCCTAATTCCTGGTCGCCTCATCAAACGCTATAAAAGATTTTTGGCAGATATCGAATTGGTTACAGGGGAAGTTATTACGGCGCACTGTCCCAATACAGGGCCAATGACGGGAATTTGCACGCCCGATAGTTTAGTGCAGGTATCTAAGAGCGATAATCCCCAACGCAAGCTGGCATACACCTGGGAAATGATTCAGCTCGGCTCTACCTGGGTTGGCACCAATACCGCCATACCTAACCGAGTAATTAAATTAGCGTTGCAGCAGCAACTCTTGCCTGAATTAGCCAATAAATGTAAGGTCATTCGTTCTGAAGTTGCCTATGGTAAGGATAATAAGAGTCGAATTGATTTTTTGTTAACAGGAGACAGCACCCAACCTACGATATATGTTGAAGTAAAAAGCGTCACTCTCAGTACGGGTAACTTAGCTTTATTTCCCGATACAGTTACCCTACGGGGACAAAAACATCTGCGAGAATTAACCGATTTAGTTCCCGAAACCAAAGCTGTGATGCTTTATTTTATCAATCGAGGCGACTGCGATACCTTTGCCCCTAGCGATACCTGTGACCCAAAATATGGTGAGCTATTACGCCAGGCGGTGGCTCAAGGAGTACAAGTTTTGCCCTATCGCT
Source organism: Pleurocapsa minor HA4230-MV1 (assembly GCA_019359095.1). Lineage (NCBI taxonomy): Bacteria > Bacillati > Cyanobacteriota > Cyanophyceae > Pleurocapsales > Pleurocapsaceae > Pleurocapsa > Pleurocapsa minor. The sequence goes on from JAHHHZ010000013.1 coordinate 418,158, forward strand.
TTGAAATTACGCCTCAAGGCATTAGCTGTTTAGGAGTAGCAGATTTTTTAGCTTGTGAACCAATAGTTAACTAAACGTATTTTGAGAAAATAATAGCGATCGCCATTAGTATAGGGTTTGCTGAAAAAGTAGCATAAGAACAAGAGTTCTATTGACGAATAATTCGCTCAATTCGTTGTACCCTTGTCCTAAAGGATAAGCTTCACAAATGGTATACCGCTTCGCGACGCGAAGGACGGACGCGCCAGCTAATCCTTTAGGACGAGCTTACGAGCTAATGGTAAACCACTTGTCTCGCATAGTTGGAGATACCGCTTCGCGACGCGAAGCTAGTGCTAAAGCATACCGCTACGCATATCCTTTAGGGCATATCCCCAAGTCTTCGATTTGTAGCAAACATTTGTAGATTTCATACCCTATCGAGGAAACATCTTTTGATAAGCATCTACGCCTTCATAACCATAGCGGTTGTAGCCATTAGTCTGAATTAACTCTTCCAAATAACGCATTCTTTCTTCTGAAGCAGGGTGACTAGATAATAGGGTTGCTCCACCACCAGATACTTTTTTAAGTTTTGCCATCACGTTATATAAGCCATCAGCCGAGTATCCCGCAGCATCTAATACTCTCAAACCCAAAATATCAGACTGTTTCTCTTTATCGCGACTAAATTTCTGACTTAAAAGCAATCCTCCCACATTAGAAACTGCTCCTGCTTCATTTCCCAATACACTAGAGATTAAATTGGCAGCTGTCCCAGTTAATGCACTTTCCCCAATCTGCTTATAGCTATGAGACAAAACAGAGTGAGCTATTTCATGAGCTAATACCCCTGCCAACTCCGCCTCAGAATCCATTAACTCCAGCATTCCTGTATGAAAAAATATCTTGCCTCCTGGCAGAGCAAAAGCGTTAGGAGTCGGATCTTCAATAATATTGAATTCATACTCAAATTCATCTCGACCCATTAGTTTAGCTAATTTTTGACCAATATCATTAAGGTATTTTAGCTGTTCTGGATTGTCGACCATTTTCGATTGAGCCTTAATATTCTGCGCAAAAGACTGTCCTGCTGCCTTTTCTCCCGCCAATAAAACCTGACCAATTTCTAACGCACCGAATTCGTTTCCTGTAGCTACCTGACCAATAGTACCCAGTATTCCTGATGTAGTAACTTTACTGTTGAGCTTTTTCTTATACTGAGCAAAATACTGATTGGCTGCCTCTTGATAAGCTTTACTTTTAGGATGATCGGGATTACTAAAGGCAAATTCTCGTGCTGCAATAGAAGCTTCTAAAGGTTTGCCATAAAGCAATAGTAAATCAATCTTGGTATCTAAAACATCCTCTCTAGCAGGATACATTTCTGCCGCTCTTTCTATAACTTCTAAAGCGGGTTTTTCTTCGCCATATAAATCGTGAGTATCTGCTAGTAATATATGACCAGGAATGAAACCAGGGTTTTCTTTAACTAAACTCTGTAATGGCTCGAAAATTTGACTATTCACTACCTCTTCCAATTCTGGATCTGTTTTGATGGCAGCATTAATCCTTTGCCAAGATTGTTGTTGCTTAGCATCTAATTTGGCTACATCATCAAAGGCGGGAGGGAGAGTTGCTGTTGGATTGAATCCAGGCTTAACGCGCTGTTGAATTTCTTTGGCTTGGTCAAGATTTCCCTGGCGATAAAAACTGTCTGCTTCAGATAATTTTTGATAGTAATTGTTATCAAAATTTAATTGTTGATACGCTTGAGCAGTAGTAAATTGAGCAGTATTATTTAATCTCTGAAGACTTGGATTACTGGATTCTAAATTTTTAGCATAAACAAAATTATTGGTAGTAACCGCTATTGTAAATCCAATAACTATAGCAATGAGCTTATTTTTGTTTAATTTATTTAAATAAAACATTATTTTACTTTAAGTAAATATTTATAACAGAAAAATATTACCCTTTGATAGAATAACTCTAAAAGACTATGGAAAATTTGCTTTTTATAGCAGGTAATCTTAATAATATATTTTAGCTTTTATGACAAAGTACACTTAAGCTCTTAAGTAACTGATGTTACGCGCTAATCAATCTGTGAGGATGGGGCAAAGGTTAAAGGTTAAAGGGGAAATTGTTCTTTTTTTCATTTTTGATTGAAACTATTGATTTCTCGTTTTTCTGCGTAATATCAGTTAAGTAAAATTATGAGTTTTAGCCTTTTTTCAGCATAATTTTACCCTTCGTTTTTTGACTAAGTATTTTTTCTCATGCTTCAACTGGGATCTAGTTACTGGCAAGTTTTACTGCTCAGGTATAATCTTCAGTAAATCTGTAACACCTACATCTAATTCCTGTTGACTAATTAAAGTTGAAGCTTGTCCGCGATGGTGAGTTTGATGATTAAAAAAATGATGTATTAATTGACCAAAGTTTTTCTGATAATAATTTCCTTGAGTATCAGTGTAGGATAGATTATCTTCCAAATCTTGAGAGTCTATTTCTTGACACCAATTAATAATAATTTTGTCTAACTCTTGTCTTAATTGATTTAGTGTTTCTATTTGATTAGTTACAGTTTGATTTAATATTGTGTAGCTGAATAATTCTGGTAATTGATTAAGACTTGAATACTTTTTGGTATGTTGGGCAAATCGTCTGAGCCAAATAATATCTGCTACATAAATATGATTGAGCGTACCGAAAAGTGAGTTGAAAAATGCTCCTTGATTTTGTTGAATTTTATCATTACCCAATTGTTGAGCAACTTGATAGATCTTCTGATTCATCCACTGGTTGTATTGGCTCATTAACTGTAAGTTAGATAACAAACTCATGGGTATTATCTTTGGTTATTTTAATATTTATTGAATAAAAATTTGTTTAAAAAACTCAGTAAACACTATAAATATTCTCTCGCCCCTGGGAAAGTAATATTAATCCCGTATCTGCGATCGTATATATTACTCGACTAATTTTATTACAAATTATATTACTCACGGGTACTACCAATTTTACTCCCCGATTGATCTGATACCAAATCTGATGGTCAGAAATGCTTTTTTGTGAGTGTGCCATTGAATTACTCGCGAGCGCCAAGATCGGTTTATCGGTTGTCGTTGCCTAGTTTAAAATGCTTCCCACTCCCTGATTTGACTACATTTGACAAATTCTACCTTTTCTTAACTTGTCACCAATGGGTAATGGGTAATAGAGTTTCAGCCCAATTAAACTGTTTACACCAAGTTATTTTTGAGAATCGGATTCAGTATAACAACGTTAGGACATCTTTGAAATACCACTTCCTATTTCCTATTTCCTATTTCCTATTTCCTACTTCCTACCTACTTTAAAGTTGCATCAATTCTTGTTTTAAGCGGTAGATAATCGTATTTGGTTCTACCTGAGATAAAATCTGTTTAATTAGGGTTGAAGCACCCATTTCGCCCCAGGTACAGCCTTGTTCGAGATATACCTGGGCTACTCGACCAATGACAAATGTACCGTAACCAGCGATCGCTCCCTGGACACTAGCAGTACCTAGATAAGCGGTAATTGCTCCAGCACTATCAAAACCACTGCTCAAAATTGCACCACTTTTACCAACGCTTAAAAATAAGCTGCTGCCAACTTCTCCTAGTAATAAACCTCCTGTACTAGCTAAAATTCGCCTGAGTAAGTTTCCTGCCTCAAAGGTAGTAATGGGTAGACCATAGAGTTTGGATAAAGATCTAATTAAAGCTAGATCCGCCACTAAACCACCAATTAAATCAGCAAAAATAATCGGGTTAGCAGCAACGGCGATCGCCTTATAGCGGGCATATTTAGCAATAATTTCTTGAGCCTCTAACTGACGCAACTCGATGGTTTTGCGGGCAATATTAAGTTCGGCATCCCTCGCCTGTACTAAAGCGTTGAGTGCCAGCAACGATTTTCCTTCCTGCTGGAGAATTTGTACTAAAGCATCCCTCAAAGATTCAATTTCAGGTTCGGGATATTCCCAGGTATGAGCTACAGTACCTTCTGCCGATTCAGTTCTCACCTGGATTGGTTGGGGTTTGGCTGCCACCGTCACAATTTCGTGAGGGGCAATAATATCTTCCAGGAGGCTGCCACTATTTGCCACATTGAGTTTTTGCAGCTGTCGATAAATCTTTTGGCGATCGAGATCGGGATAGAGATCGATTTTATTAAAAACTAGAATAAGTGGCTTTTGGGTACTTCTTAATTCGCAGAGAGCTTGATATTCAGTGCGAGTAATATCTCCTGCCACTACAAATAAAATCAGGTCAGATTTTTGAGCAATCGATCGCGCCATAACTGCCCTTGCTTCCCCTGTCACTTCATCTAAACCAGGAGTATCGATTAATTCAGCGTCTAAGCCTGATTCTAGGGAAGGACTCCAACGCAAAATAGTCAGAGATTGGGTCACGCCATGCAAAGGCCCTGTGGCTACCACTTCCTCTCCCAAGAGGGCATTAATCAAAGATGATTTACCACAGCTAACCAAACCAAAGGTGCTGATGCGAATCGCTTGGCGATCTAATCTTTCTAAAGCATTTTGCAAAGACTGTAAATCAGTTTTGACTGCTGCTTGAAGGCGATCGCTAGGAGGGAAATTACCATGACGGCGAAAACTAGAATACCAAGAAATCGCTTGTTGCAAGCTGGCATGAGCCTGATTTAATTGAGCTGACTGTAACGATGTTTGCTGACCCACAGTAACTTTTAGATTCTCATAATCTGCTAACTATACTAATTTAAGTCAATTTATTATTTTTGGCGGCTAAATCCAGCGCGCCTTTGGGATAAACGATCCGCTTATGGTTAAACCGTTCCCAAACACGGATAAAAACTTCAGCAATTACTGGTAGTTCATCATAGCTTAGCCCACTATCAACTAACTGACGATCTTGCCAACGAGACTTAAAAATTTTTTGCAGGGTAGCTAGAGCCTGTTTGGGTGTCGCATCGGATAGCGATCGCAGCGCTGCCTCACAACCATCTGCCAGCATCAAAATACCAGCCTCTCTGGACTGGGGAATAGGCCCAATATAGCGAAAATCGGCTTCTGCCACTACGGCTCCCGACTCTTGAGCTTTTTGCTTTGCCTGGTAGTAGAAATAGACAATTAGTAACGTGCCTTGATGTTGGGGAATAAAATCACGAATGGCTTTGGGCAAACCGTATTTTCGCGCTATGACTAATCCTTCACTAACATGTTTTTTAATGATCTCAGCACTGACCCAAGGATCGTCGATGGCATCATGTTTGTTGGGATCGCCCATTTGATTTTCAATAAATCCCAAAGGGTCATACATTTTACCGATGTCATGATACAAAGTCCCTGCTCTCACCAATTCTACGTTGCAGTTCAATTCTCTCGCAGCAGCTTCGGCTAAGGAAGCGACAAACATGGTGTGCTGGAAAGTTCCTGGTGCTTCAGTTGCCAATCTTTTGAGTAACGGCAAATTAGGATTGGATAATTCTGCTAGGCGAATGGGGGTAATCAAGTCAAAAAAGCGTTCGAGATAAGGAGAGATCCCAATGGCGAACACAATCCAAGCTACGCCAAATAAACCGCAAATAGTAGCATCAGGTAAGATTGCCGACCAAATAGTGGTGGCACTGGTACTTATAATCAGGTTGACAATTAGGTAAACAGCTATTTGAGATAGACCTACTGCAATACCCAATTTAGAAATTGCTTCTCGTGAACGTAATCTACCTGCAAAAACAGCAGCAATTAAGCCCCCGATCGCCCCTGATAAAAGATAGATCGAGCCAATATTCTGACTACTAAACATTACTAGTACTGTCACCAATACCACCTGGCAAATCGCTAAACCAGGGCTGTAAAAACTGCTAACTAATAGCCCAATCGCAGGTAAACTGGTGTGGGGAAATTCAAAGACACTTAATAAAGGTGCGCTAATTGCTAATAAACAAAGCAGTAAATAATCGCGATGGCGAATTGAAGAATAGATTTTTCTTTGAATCACTAAAAATAAGTTAACAATCCCCCCGACTATAAGTGCTGATAGTTCAAGTCCTCTCCAGTTGACTCCACGTTGGCTTAATTTAAAGCCATCGAGTAAAACAAAATTTGCTTGAGTAATTTTTGCTCCTTGTTCAACAATCACCTCACCCTGTTCTATCTCCACGACCACCGAATTAATTGCCATTCCCGCTTTTTCGGCCATCTTGCGCGTAGCGTATTTATCTTCTTCCAAGTTGGGCTGTAGGGTCTCTAATAATAGATTGTAGGCGATCGGTTCCGTGAGATCGGGCATCTGTGGGTTAAGTTGTGCAGTAACAGCTTGCTCCTGTAAATTTGAGGGTAGACCCAAGGGAATTCCTTGAATTAAAATGCGCTCGGCAGTTTGTAAGATCGTCTTTTTAGTGGCTTTCCATTCTCTTTCGCTCAGGTCGAGCAAGATAATTAATTCTTTTTCTGCCAAATGCGCAATCTTTCTTTGTGGAATGCTTTTCCAAGCTTGGGAGTAGCGATAACGAGTTAAAGTAATTTGAGCTATAAGAGTATTAAATTTAGTTTCTGAATTATTTTTGCGGTATGCCTCCAGTTCGGTAGCTACTTTTTGTAAGTCGAGATTAAAGTCTGGTCTTTTTTCTAAAGTTAAGTTTTTCGAGTTGGTGGCCCCATAGTTTTGCTTCACAGAAGCTAAAACCGACTTAAATTCTGATTCTGGACAAAAGCGAATATATTTCTGGCTCATTAAGGAGAGAGCTTGTGGCGCAGCAAAGGGGAAAGGTGCAGCCATTTTCCTCAGCTCATCAATCTGCTGGAGGTATGACTCCAGTTTGTCGCTAATTTCTTGGGTTAGTTCTTCATTCTGCTTGAGGATCGGAATGATTCCAGTTTGTACTTCCTTGCGTCTTTCTAAGGTGGTTTGGGTGTCTTCAAACTGCGCTGAGTAGGGAGCTTTAATTGTGAGAGGAGCAATTTTCCCTACGGTTAATTGAGGCTGGTTATAAAATCGGTAACCAACTACGCTAGTCAAGGCAATAATGCTCAAAACTAACATGACGATAAAATCTCTCAATTTGGTTTGATGTCTTTTTCTACCTGATTGCCCATAATTAGAGCCAAAAGACAACTCGCTCAAAGTTTTGTTGCGAATTTTTTTTCCCCACCAAACGAATTTTTGGTGTTGATATTTGTCTCGCCATCCCTCAATTTTTTGAATTAGTGAATGCCAGCTTTTCATCATAGGTGAGGATTTTTATCAGCGATAGAATCGCTAGAGTTTAATTTTAGTTAAAGATCTAAAAGAATATTTAATAACTGTATATTACAAAATAATTGAAATTTATTACAAGAGCCAAATTAACTACAATATTTAACTAAAAACTGTTAATCAATATACATAAGAAAATATTAATTTAATACTTGGGCAAATTGATTATGGCAATATAGCACTAAAATCCCTGGTAATTTAATCTTTAGCTTGACGAGAATTGCGAAATAATTTTTAAACTTTGACGAGGTTGAATAAATTGAGGTGACGCGATCGCATCTAACTCTAGATTATACAATTCATTATTTTGCTCTGAAGGATAAATTCCCAACCAAAACCTAAATAGTTTTAGCAACAGATGATTTTCTAAATCACAGCTTTGATTTTGCTCAATCTCTGCCCTCCAATTTCCTGAAATCCTTGTCACACCATTATATGCCCCCGACAATGTACTGGTGAGAGAAGTTGTCAACCAGGCTAGCTTGGGATCAACACGGGCAGCCCTCTGGACAGATAATTTAAAGTCGTGGGGAGTAGTGGCAAAACAATACCAGCTTAAGGCGATCGCCGTTGCCTGAAGCCGATCTTTGGCTAATAATTGCTCCATTAATTGATGCAAGCTGATACCGTTTTTAATTCCTTGAACCACTATGTTCAACATCTCTATTAAGGGGCTTTTTGGCCTCAGATTCTGTTGAAAAACATTCTTAATTAACAGCTCTTTTTCGGCTATTTTAGTTTTATGATTCAAGACGGTAGTTAGTAAATAGCTCCAGATTAGTATGTCCTGACTAAGGAAAATATTGCTTGGGGAATTTACTGTTTTTAAGTTAGGCTGTTTTGCGAGTTTTAAAGACAAATTCGCTTCATCTGTCTGAAAAATAATCAGAGGTAACAGAGATAGTAGATTACTATGATATTTCAAATCATCGCCAGCAGATTGGAGTGCTAGAAATGAAAGTGAATTAGTGGTATCTAATTTTTGAGTAAGCATCATTTGCGCTATTTGTCTGCGTTTTAATAGCCAAGGTTGAGTCAGGGGATCGTCAAATTGATTAATTTGATTAACCATTGTTTGCCCAATAATGCTCCCCCACCAACTGCCACAAAATCGGTCATAAGTATTGTGGTGCATTTAACTAAACTCTCAAGTAATAGCTATCAATAATATAATGTAAAAGCAAATTTAGTTACGATCGCTTTAAACAGAAATGTTAGTTACCACAACTGATACAATTCAAAATCAACCGATTGCAGCCTATTTGGGAGTAGTGACAGCAGAGGTAGTATATGGCACTAATGCCTTACGCGATCTGTTTGCGGGAATTCGCGACGTAATTGGTGGACGCACTGGTAGCTATGAAAAGGTTTTTGAACAAGGACAACAAAAGGCAATCGCTGAACTAAAAGAACGCGCTCAAAGATTAAATGCCGATGCCGTAGTTGGGATTGAAATCGATACAGGAACAATTAATGTAGACAACAAAGGCGTGCTGTTATTAATTACGGCAACAGGAACAGCCGTTAAACTAGCCTAATCGCGCTAAGGCCTATTTTTCCCGATCTACTTAGCAATAATTGAAGCTAAAATCTAGACTGGTTTTAATTGGCTAAGCAAAAATTATGTTGTCTATAGATAGTAACTTGCCCACTCCTGCTACCTTTCCCGTGCTTAATCTTCAGGTTCATCTCCTCGATGATTATCTAGGCTGGTTGATAGCCAGGCTTCAGCAGCAAATTGGGACTCATGTAGTGACGTTAAATGCTGAAATGAGCATGATGGCGCAGGAAGACGCAGCTCTGAGAAAAACTATCACAGCAGCAGAATTGGTCATTCCCGATGGTGCAGGGGTCATTATTTATATGCGGTTGCGGGGTCGTAAACATCAGCGTTGCCCTGGAATTGAGCTAGCTGCTGCTTTAATTGAGTATTTAGGGACATCTAATCCGTCTAATTCTTTATGCTTCTTTGGGGGTAGTCCTGGGACGGCAGAGCAAGCAGCTAAGGTATGGCAAGAGCAGTATCCTCGCCTGTCAATTTTGACCCAAGATGGATATGTTACGGGAGTAGCCTTAGAGGAATGGAAACAGACTCTAGAGACCAAACAACCCGCAGTTATCTTGGTGGGTATTGGCGTACCGCGACAAGAGCTATGGATTCAAGAAAATCGCCATCTCTGTCCCAATGCAGTCTGGATTGGTGTTGGCGGGAGTTTGGATATTTGGGCGGGAACTAAAGAGCGTGCGCCAGAGTGGTTACGCAACAATAACTTGGAGTGGTCTTACCGTCTCTATCAAGAACCTTGGCGTTGGCGGAGAATGTTGTCTTTGCCTAAATTTTTCTGGCGATCGCTTTGGGCATAATTAGACTGAGTTCGGGTTAAGACAATTGATCGCTTAGGGTAGCTCTTAGCTTTTAGCTTTTAGCTTTTAGCTTTTTAATCCAGAGTCAATTGTCACAACTCATCTGTGCTTCCGCTGTTATTGAAGATCAAAAATTAATTCAGCCAATTAGTAACAAAAAAGTAAGATTGCAGCTTATCCCGAACTGAGGTTAATTAGACTGAGAAATTGGGTAACCAAATCCTTAATGCACGATATCTAACCAGTTTTCTACTTCTTGCCAACCCAAGCCTTGACGCACAACCTCTGGTTCATCGGTAGTAAAATCTAAAATAGTAGAGACGTTGAAACCTGGGTCTACTTGATTATCGATGATGATATCTACCTGATTTTCTAGCGCATCAAAAAGATAGGCTTTTTCCAGGTTGATGGTGGGATAGTCTCCATCGTCGTCAGGTAAATGCGCTGAAGTAGAAACGACTGGATTACCCAAAGTGGTTAACAGTTCTTGGCAGAAGGTATGTTCGGGAACTCTAATGCCTGTGGTTTTTCTTTTGGGACTCATGACGAGCTTGGGTACTTGTTTAGTAGCAGGGAGTAAAAAGGTATAAGGGCCAGGAATCAAATGTTTCATAATCCGATAGGCGCGATCGCTTACCGTGGCGTATTCGGCAATATTAGAGAGGGAAGAACACAGAAAAGTGAGGGGTTTATCGTTAGACATCTGCTTGATTCGGCGCACTTTTTCTACAGCAGATTTGACGTTCAGGTCGCAGCCGATCGCGTAAACTGTATCGGTAGGATAAAGCATTACCGCGCCTTTTTGTAAGGCAGTAACTATTTGGTTGATCGTCCGTTGTTGAGGATTATTTTGATTTAGTTCGTATAAAATTGCCATAGTGCTAATCGATTAATAATAATTTTTACTTAAAGAACAATCAACAGCTAAAATCATTTCAAGATTGAGCAAAACGGTTTTTATGGTCAAAATTGGTTACTTGGAATGTCCGACAGGAATTGCTGGGGATATGTGCTTGGGAGCATTGGTAGATTGTGGGTTACCCTGGCAATATTTGCTTGATGGTCTCAAGAGTTTAGGTATAGAAGCAGAATATCAGTTAAGCACCGAGGTTGTGAGCCGTAATGGGCAATCAGCAACTAAAGTTTATGTCAATTTGCAGCAACATCGCCACGATCATAGCGAGCATCATCACCACCACGCTAGACGTTTACCAGAGATTGCCAGTTTAATTCAAGCTGCATCTCTACCAGAACGGGTAAAACGCTGGAGCTTGAGCATATTTCGACAGTTGGCGATCGCCGAAAGTGCCGTTCACGGTATTCCCCCCGAACAGGTTCACTTTCACGAAGTCGGGGCAACTGATGCCATTATCGATATTGTTGGCACCTGTATCGGTTTAGACTGGCTGGATCTCGATCGGCTTTATTGTTCGCCCATGCCCACTGGAGGAGGGACGATTAAGGCTGCTCATGGTCAACTGTCTGTTCCTGTGCCTGCGGTGGTCAAGCTGTGGGAGACAAGAGAAGTGCCAATTTACAGTAATGGTATCAAAAAAGAGCTAGTTACACCAACAGGAGCCGCGATCGCCGTAACTTTAGCGCAACACTTTGGTGAACCTCCAGCGATGAAGTTAACTAAAATTGGTTTAGGTGCGGGTTCAAAAGATTTGGCAATTCCAAATATTCTGCGTTTATGGATTGGTGAAGCAACAGAAAACCCAGCCAAGATTGAGCTAGAGCAAGAAACAATTACCGTACTCGAAACTCAAATCGACGATCTCAGTCCGCAAGTAGTGGCATATACCCTCGAACAGCTTTTAGCAGCAGGGGCGCTGGATGTTTTTACTCAAAGCATCGGTATGAAAAAATCCCGTTCAGGCATTTTGTTAACCGCGATCTGTCATCCTGACACAGCATATGTTTGTAAAACCATTATCTTCCGTGAGACAACTACTTTAGGTATCCGCGAAAGCACTCAGCAGAGAAGTATTCTCAATCGCGAAATTAACACGATCGAGACCAAGTATGGCACCGTACGGATTAAAGTTGGTAGCTGGGGATTTGGGGAGGACAAACAAATCATCAACGTGCAGCCTGAATACGAAGACTGTGCTGCCTTAGCTCGTCAACATCGTGTGTCCTGGCGGGAAGTTTCCCAGCAAGCGATCGCAGTTTATCAAAAAGCTTTAAACTCTAATATGAAGTCCGTTTAAACAATTCCAATTAAAACTCGCGCCCTAAAGGACTAGCTTCGCGTCGCAAAGACGTTTATCCCGCTTAGTTTGGGGCAAAGACGCTAAGATTTTATTAAAAATAATTAAGCGGACTTGATATAAGCTTTAAACTTCTGGAGCAGCATAATTTAAGCGAAAATAGCGCTTTCTAGTTGAGCGATCGCCACTTCCAAGTCATCATTGACAATGATAAATTCAAACTCTTCACTGGCAGCAATCTCCTGACGGGCAATAGCTAACCTGCTGGCGATCGACTCTTCGGAATTAGTTCCTCTGGCTCTAATTCTCGCTTCCAACTCGTCAATTGAAGGGGGTAAAATAAAAATCCGCCTTGCTTGAGGAAAAATATTGGCGATCGCCCTAGCTCCTGCCAACTCAATTTCTAATAAAATATAATTACCCTGCTCAATCTGCTCTAATACTTGCGCCTTGGGCGTACCGTAATAGTTACCCGCATATTCTGCCCACTCTAGTAACTCATGATTGAGGATGGCGGTTTCAAAGTCTTGCTGATTCAAAAAGTGGTAGGCAACGCCATCTATTTCGCCTGGACGAGGTTCTCTAGTGGTAGCAGATATTGAGAGACGTAATTGAGGATGACGTTGTAAGAGCAGGCTAACCAAAGTGCCTTTACCTACTCCACTCGGCCCAGTAATAACAATAAGTTTACCTGGCTGTTCGACTGACATTAGTGATAATCTAGTTGGGCTACGGTTCTTTGCTGACTACAAAGCGGTGAGCTACGGTTTCAGGCTGAATTGCTGAAAGTACCACATGAGAAGAATCGGTAATAATTACGGCACGGGTACGACGACCATAGGTGGCATCGATCAGCAGGCTCTTCTCTCTAGCTTCAGTAATAATTCTTTTGATCGGCGCAGATTCTGGGCTAACAATGGCAATAATACGATTAGCTGAAACGATATTACCAAAACCAATATTAATTAACTGGATATCCATAGTTATTCATTTGCAACTTTTCAGACTGCTTCTCGCTAAACTTTAAATTTGGGAAAATATAGTTTTAATACTATAGTTTTACCACTCGATTTACAAGGAAAAAGCCATATAAACGGAGCTATTTAAGGAAATTTTAGCTTTTGGCAATAATTCAACTACTTTGTAGCCAAAATCACAATAATTTACTACTTAATCTCATATCTTTTGCTTTTTTACAATTATGCAACCAGTTGACTACACGACTTTAATGGCAAGCTGTGCCGAACTAAATCGAGATTGGATTCCCTCGCGGATCGAACAGGTTTACCAGCGCGATCGCTTTACTATTTCTCTCGCTCTACGTACCCTCAAAGCCAAGCCTTGGTTAACTATTTGCTGGCATCCTGAAGCGGCTCGGATTAACCTTGGCGATCCACCACCCCGCATTAAAGATACCTTTACCTTTAGCGATCAACTGCGCCATCAGCTCAAAGGTTTAGCTCTAACGGGAGTTGTGGCGATCGCTCCTTGGGAAAGAGTAATCGACCTCCAGTTTGCCCAACGCCCAGGAGAAGAGCCTCTATGGCACTTATACGTTGAGATTATGGGAAAACACAGTAATGTCATTTTAACCGATGGTTCACAGCAGATTGTCACTCCCGCTAGGCAAATTAGCTCTACTCAGTCTAGCGTACGCCCAATTCAGACGGGACAGCTGTATGAAGTTCCTCCCTCCCTCACAGGTACTACTCCTAAATTAGAAGAATCTTTTGCCCGTTGGCAGGAAAGAGTGAGTCTAGTTCCTGGTCAGTTAAAACGTCAATTACTCCAGTCCTATCGTGGCTTAAGTCCTAAAGTAGCAGCAGAAATGGCGATCGCAGCTGGCTTATCTCCTCAACAGCAGACCGACACTTTGGAATTAGAACATTGGCAAGCATTATTTCGCTATTGGCAAAAGTGGCTACTTGTCCTGGAACATCAGCAGTTCTCTCCAGGATGGTTAGAGGATGGCTATACAGTTTTGGGCTGGAATAAAACCACCTCGGTAGAGTCAGTTCAAACACTGCTAAATCTTTACTATACTCAATCAGTCAACCGCCAGCAGTTTCAGCAGTTACACCATCAGCTCAACCAAAAGCTGATCAACCTCTTAAAAAAACTTAACATCAAAGCAAATACTTTTCGCCAACGTTTAGCACAGTCGGCAGATGCCCAAAGCTATCGTCAGCAAGGAGATTTATTAATGGCGCATCTTCAGCAATTACAGCCAGGCATGAAGTCGATTACCCTTAATGACTTTGAGACAGGGGAACCGATTAAAATTAAGCTCAATCCTGAAAAAAATCCTGCTCAAAATGCTCAATATATATACAAACAGAGCCAAAAACTGAAACGTGCTAAGGATGCAGTCGTTCCCTTATTAGCAGATGTCGAGAGCGAGATTAACTATTTATCTCAGGTGCAAACAGCTTTAAATCAGCTACAGAGCGAAAATACAGGAAGTGCCGAAGATTTACAGGCTTTAGCCGAGATTAAAGAAGAACTAATTCAACAAGAATATATCATTGCCGAACGTCAAGAAAGCGATCGCCAAATAGATCGAGACTCTCAACCCTATCGCTTAACTGCACCTTCAGGAGTGCAAATCTGGATTGGTCGTAATAATCGTCAGAACGATATTTTAACTTTTCGTACGGCGGTGGACTACGATCTCTGGTTTCATACCCAAGAAATTCCTGGAAGTCATGTATTGCTACGTCTAGATCCTGGTGCAGTTGCCAGTGAAGCAGATCTTCAATTTACGGCAGACATCGCAGCCTACTATAGTCAAGCCCGTGAAAGTGAGCAAGTTCCCGTAATCTATACCGAACCAAAACACGTTTATAAACCCAAGGGAGCAAAACCAGGAATGGTGATCTACAAACAAGAAACAGTTATTTGGGGTAGACCACAAGTAGCTAAAGTTTATCTTACTGGAGCAAATTAGCGATCGCCAAAGCGAGACTAAATCCGATTGCTCATACTAATTTTATAGCCATCGAACGATAAATTAAGACATCTCCTAGTCCCTTTACGTCTTTACGTCTTTGCGTCTTTGCGTCTTTGCGCGAGATAAAATTTTTAAATTGATAATTACCAATTCTTAATGCGAGCATGAAATTCTTAAGCTTAGGGAAACAAATAGTTTGTTTTAATTGTTTTCCAATTTAAGTGGTTTTATCTTCATTCAGAATAATTACACCATGACTAATCAATTAGCTGGTTTTGCTTTCTTGCCAGCAGATACTTTCGCAGAAGGTATGCCTGCGGGGGGTGATGACGGCGAGGGTAATCCAATAGATGCCAATGGACGCACAGGGCCTTTTGATGGTCAGCCTGTCCAGGGTTTTAGTGGGGTACAGTTTGCACCCGATAATACTGGAGCATTTTGGTTTTTATCTGATAATGGCTTTGGTGAACAAGGAAATAGTGCTGATTATTTATTGCGAATCTATCAAGCAGACGCCAACTTTACGGGTGTAGAAAATGGTGACGGCACGATCGAAATAGAAAATTTTATTCAGCTATCAGATCCAAATAATTTAATTGATTTTAATCTAGTTAACGAAGACAGCGAAGACCGTTTGCTTACAGGAGCAGACTTCGATCCTGAATCTTTGGTAATTGACGATCGGGGTGATATTTGGGTCGGTGACGAATTTGGCCCTTATTTATTGCACTTCAACTCTGATGGTGAGTTATTAGAAGCTCCTATTGCAACTCCTAATGTTACTAACTTAAATACCCTTAACGGTCAAGATCCTCTGGTTATCGGACATCGTGGCGCAAGTGGTTTATTACCCGAACATACTCTAGAAGCTTATCGGCTGGCGATCGCTCAAGGGGCAGATTTTATTGAACCAGATTTAGTATCGACTAAAGACGGGGTGTTAATCGTTCGTCACGAGCCTATTTTAGATGATACGACTAATGTGGCAGAGGTATTTGGCGCAGATCGCATGTCTACCAAAACCCTGGATGGAGAAGAGGTAACAGGCTATTTTGCCGAAGACTTTACTTTAGCGGAAATCAAGCAACTACGGGCAGTGCAGCCCCAAGATTCCCGTTCTGATGAGTTTGATGGTGCATTTGAAATTCCTACTTTTGAGGAAGTAATTCAATTAGTCCAAGAGACAGAAGCAGAGACAGGGGTCAAGGTTGGCATCTATCCCGAAACCAAGCATCCCACTTTTTTTGACGAACAGGGTTTATCTTTAGAAGAATCTCTAGTTAAAACTTTACAAGATAGTGGCTTTACCGATCCCAGTCGTATTTTTATTCAGTCTTTTGAAGTTAGTAACTTAATTGAACTCGAAGCCACTTTATCAGCAGCAGGTTTAGGCGATATTCCTCTGGTTCAGTTATTGGGTAATACGGAAGACGAGGATATCAACGACGGCGGTGGTGGTTTTTCTGTTCCCTACGATTTTGTAGCTAACTTTAGCCAAGAAACGTTTTCTCAATCAGACGCGGTTGCAACCTATGGTGAAGAGTTACTAACTGCTTTAGGGATTATTGGCGAAGACGGAAGTTATCATCCCGAAGTTGGGCAAGGAATTACTTATGGCGACCTTGCCAACCCCGAAGTGATTGAAATAATCAGTAACTACGCTGGTGGTTTAGGGCCTTGGAAGAATAATATCTTATTACGGTCTGAGTTAGATACACCCGTAGACGGCAATGGCGATGGTAAGGCTGAAATTAGCACCCAGCTAACAGGAGAAGTTTTCCCGCTGGTAGATTATGCACACGATGCGGGTTTGCAAGTACATCCCTATACTTTGCGGAATGAAGAACAATTTCTGACCCTGGATGCTGAGGGAAATCCTCAGACTCCTGAAGATGAGTTCAAACAACTAATTGAGCTGGGAGTCGATGGCTTCTTTACCGACTTTCCTGGCACGGGAGTAGCGGTAGTAGATTCTGTGACGGGAGAATTTGTTACCTCTCCCCAAAATCCTAATTTAGGTGACGATTTACCTAATTTGGCTCGTTCTCAAGGCTTTGAAGGCATGGCGTTTAGTCCTGACCGTAAGACTCTTTATCCTTTGTTAGAGGGAACAGTAGACGGCGATCCAGAAAATTCTTTACGCATCTATGAATTTGATGTCGAGTCATCTTCTCATCAGGGTTTGCTTGGCTACTATCAGACTACTGATGGTAATCCGATTGGGGACTTTACGCCGATTAACGACCATGAATTTTTGGTGATTGAAAGAGATGCAAATCAGGGAGAAGAAGCCAAGTTTAAAAAGATCTTCAAAATCGATATTTCTCAGGTAGATGAAAACGGTTTTGTGGCAAAAGAAGAAGTCGTCGATCTATTAAACATTGATGACCCCAATGACTTCAATGGCGATGGTAAAACAACCTACGATATGCCTTTTACAACTATCGAAAATGTTGTCGTAGTCGATCGAGATACCATCCTAGTTGCCAACGATAACAACTATCCTTTTTCCCAAGGAAGAGAAGGAGACATTGATAACAACGAAGTAGCTTTAATCGATTTAGACACCCCTTTAAATTTAGATCCAAATTTAGGAGGAAATGTTGTAAATCCGACACCAATCGAAAATACTGGGGATACAGAACAACCTGCACAAGTAAAGGAATTGAATGGCTACGAAGTAGATCCCATTTTTACGCTCGGCGAAGAATCTAACGGTTATACACCTTCAGGAATTTCTGATGGTCTAATTTCTGATGGTCTGGGTGCTTTTGCCTGGGATACTGACTCCCAACCTGATGATCTCGGTAATTGGGAAACTTCTAGTATTCTTGATGTTTCTGACTTATTTGGGGAAGCATCAGGAACGCGCTTTATTTCTGGCACTCAGGCTCATAGCCTGGAAGATGGCATTATTGCTGATGCGGAGCTAGTCCAAGGTGATCGATTAGTTTTCTTAACTACAGAAACAACTATTTGATCTTTTTTGGCAACAATAAGAAAGATGAAACGTGCGATCGCATTTTACTTAAAAAAAACCAGCGCGATCGCACAATTTATGTTTATTTGTTAATTTTTAAAAACATCTTTGATATTATCAACAGTGCTTTCAATAATATTCTGAGTTTTATCTACTGCTTTTTTAGTTCGAGCTGCATCTTTATCTGCTTTTTGCTCAATTCGAGCTTTATCTCTTTTAGCTTTGTTTTCTAGCAAACTATCATTGTCTGTTGAGCGATCGACTTTGCTAGCATTTTTATTAGCAGTTTCTTTGACCTTTTCTTTCGTATCTTCAATAAAACCTTTGCTTTTTTCGAGACCGCGATCGGCTTCATTTTCGACTCGATTGCCGAGATCGGCCAAGATCACAGAACCAGCCATGGCTGTATCATTAACTATAAACATACCCTGCCAAACAAAAGCGATGGTCAACAGACTCAAGATACTTGTAACTATCCAGCGTTTGACAGATAAAAATTGTTTTGCGTGCATAATTTTCCTTTGTATAATACTTAACAAGATTTAGATTTAGCACTCTAAGTTGTACTTGATTTAGCAAGCTCTTAAAATCGCTCTTGAGATAGAAATTTAAATTTTGCTCTAGCTAATTTTCAATTTATAGAATTACAACAGAATAGTTAGTAAAAGCGATCGCGCTTAAGTTAAATAGGATTAAATAGGATTAAATGCCAAACTTCTAAGCTTACAACCTTAGATGGATAAATTTTGTATAAAGTTTATCTATCATTAACGTTAATCACAAATAGATAAACTCACGGAGATTAATTATTATGAGTGCTGAAGATAGAGCAAAAGCTACAGCCAAAAATGTTGAAGGAAAAGCTCAAGAAGCTTTAGGCAAAGTAACTGGTGATAAAGGCGACCAAGCTGAAGGAAAAGCAAAGCAAGGCGAAGCATCCACTAAACATGCTGTTGAAGATGGAAAAGATGCAGTAAAAAAAGCAGTTGACTAGTTAACAGTCATCTGAAAGACAAAATCAATTAATTGTTGTTGTTTGTTGATCTTTCTTGTCTTTAAATATCCTTAAGTATAAGTTGCAAAATGATTCTGTTTTTTTGAAAGCAGGATCATTTTTGTTGGCAATGTTAGCAAAAACTAGTGGAATAAGTAGGTGGGTGTAATTAAATTGGAAATGAGGTTAGGGAGTAACAAGTAACGAGTAACGAGTAACAAATAGCTCTAAGGGTAGGGGTTTGATCAATTATTTTGCCTACCTACTTAGACTTCTTGCCCTAAAGCATACCGCTACGCATATCCTTTAGGGCATCTCCCTATTTCCCTACATAAACACCAGTTAGGTAAGATCACAACTTCCTCAGAATTAGTTCCTAAAATATTTAACCACCTGAATCGTGGTCAATTATTGACAAGTTTAGTTAAATGAACAATGAACAATTAAATTTTGAGCAACCCCAACACCCACATGACATTACTAATCGCCAAGCTGATTCTCTAGGGATGTTACTGCATCGGATGACTAATCGCATTCGACAATCTTTGGAGTTGTCAGTAATTCTTTCTGGTGCGACAGCCGAAGTGCGGTCTTTTTTAGGCACAGATCGGGTTAAAGTTTACCAATTTAAATCAGATGGTAGTGGAGAAGTAGTAGCCGAATCGATCGCCAATTGCCATTTGCCATCTTTATTGGGTCAACATTTTCCAGAGGAAGACATTCCCCTAGCAATGCGCCAACTCTATTTGAACGAGCGTCAGAGAACTATTGTCAATGTTGCTTCTAAGCAAATTGGTATGAGTGCCTCAGTTGATAATTGCGATCGTGAATATATTCAGTTTCGTACTGTCGATCCTTGTCATGCCGAGTACTTAACGGCAATGGGGGTACAGTCTTCTTTAGTCGTGCCGATTCTGGATGATGATCGTCTTTGGGGATTGTTGGTTTCTCATCATCGCTTGCCTCGAATAGTAACCGAGAGGGAATTAGAAGTAGTTCAATTAGTTGCCGATCAAACCTCAATTGCGATCGCTCAATCCAATCTACTCGAATCTGCTCGCGTCCAAGCCAAACAAGAAGCCTCGATTAATCTGGTTGGTCAGTCTTTACATTCGATGACTCCAATGCAGCTAAAACAGGCCTTGCAGCAAACGGTTTGGGCTTTACAAGGAGCGGGAGGTAGAGTTTATATTACTCCTCAAAATTCTGATTCACCAGCTCAATTATATGTCTTTGGAGAACAGCCTATACTGTTAAAGCAAAAGCAAGCATCAATACCCGTCGAAGAACATCCAGACTGGCAAACCTGGCTTAAAAATACTATCCAAACTGACAGTGTAATTCAACCCTGGGCGATCGCTGAATCAGATGCTAACTTGTTACCAGCCAAGCTAGAACAAGCATTCAAACCGACTAAGATCAAAAGCATCTTAACGATTAGGTTAGAGCATCGTCAAAAAATCCTCGGTTATCTCAGCATTTTGCGCCAGGGGGTAGATATTGAAACTATTTGGGCAAGACATCCCGATCGCGATGATCCTCGTAATCAATTTCCTCGTCAATCTTTTGAGACTTGGCGCGAACTTCAGCAAAATAAAGCCCGTCCATGGGTGAGTCGTGAAATTGAACTAGCACAAACTTTAGGTAGTCACTTTGCGATCGCTATCTTTCAATATCAAATGTATCAGCAGATTTGCACCCTCAACACTTCTTTAGAACAAAGAGTAGAAGAACGAACGACAGAACTGCAACAAACCAATCAAAGATTACTCCAGGAAATCAGCGATCGCCTTAAAACCAGAGCCTCCTTAGAAAGACTGAGTCATCAAAACGAATTGATTTTAAATTCAGCAGGAGAAGGCATCTATGGACTCAACCTAGAAGGTATCACTACCTTTGTTAACCCTGCTAGTGCGGAGATGCTGGGATATTCCATCAATGAATTACAAAACAAGGCGATGCACAAGATGGTCAACCATTCAACAGCGGAAGGAATTGCTTATTCTTGGCAAAATAATCCGATTTATCAAACTATCCAAACTGGTGAAGTACACCACGGCACTAACGAATTATTTTGGCGCAAAGATAAATCTCATTTTCCCGTAGAGTATGTTAGTACGCCAATTAGAGAAAAAGACCAAATTGTGGGGGCGGTAGTAATTTTTAAAGATATTACCGAACGACAAATTATCGATCGGATGAAAGACGAATTTATCTCGGTAGTTAGCCATGAACTGAGAACCCCCTTAACTTCTATTCGGAGTGCGATCGGCGTATTGTCCAGTAGTGGTTTAGATCTTGCATCAAGTAAAAGTCAACGCTTGTTGGAAATTGCCCTCGATAATTCCAATCGTTTGGTACGTTTAATTAATGACATCTTAGACTTAGAGCGAATTAAATCTGGCAGAGTAGCAATGGTCAAAGAAAGTTACGACGCTACCGAAGTGATGAATGATGCCGTCGAGATCATGCAGAGTATAGCGGATAAAGCCCAGATCCAGCTAGCTGTACAACCACTGTCAGTTCAGGTGCGGATGGATCGCGATCGCATTATTCAAACCCTCACTAATATCATCAATAACGCGATTAAATTCTCTCCACCCCATACTTCAGTTAAAATAGCTGCCCAGTTAATCAACGATAGTATAGTCAGATTTCAAGTTACAGATAGCGGTAGGGGCATTCCTCCAGAAAACTTAGAAACAATCTTCGATCGCTTTCAACAAGTCGATGCTTCCGATTCACGCGATCGAGGTGGAACAGGTTTAGGACTAGCAATCTGTCGTAGTATCATCCAACAACATGGTGGTCAAATCTGGGTAGAAAGCACGTTAGGTCAAGGTAGTACATTTTATTTCACTTTGCCAATTAGTTGTCAAGTCGATACTAGGAGAGAACAAGCTCATGACTAGAAAAATTTTAATCATCGATGATGATGACGATATTAGAGAAGCTACCCAACTTTGCTTAGAGATAGTTGGTAATTGGCAAATTGTGACCGCAAATTCGGGAAAACAAGGATTGATTGTGGCGATCGCCCAACAGCCAGCTTTAATTTTGTTGGATGTAATGATGCCAGATATGGATGGTTTAGAAACTCTTGAACAATTACAGGTTAACGCTGTAACTAAAGATATTCCAGTCATGTTCCTCACGGCAAAAGCCCATCCAGCCGAACAGCGCCAATTTACCCAGTTAAAAGTATCAGGAGTGATTACTAAACCCTACGATCCTTTTGATCTCTCAAATCGTATTGCTGAGGTTTTAGCTTAACTCAACGCAGATGATTCTATTGCCAACAATAGCAGGAAAGGCAAAAATGTCGAAGTCGATCGGACATCGGGATGACAGGAATTGAACCTGCGACAACTAGCTGAACCACTGCTATAGCGTACCCTCAAACACTTACTCACTAACGTTTAGAAGCAAAGTGAGTAAAAAGTGAGTAAGGATTATAATCACGAGTTTGGTTACGAAAGTTTACTATCTGACTTCAAGAGATACCAGAAGGAAACGCCTAGGGGCGTAGGAATGACCCGTAAAGGGCAAAATATCTATTTGCAGTTTAAGACTCCTAATACAGCAAGGAAGCCTTACGCCTGTGGATGTACCTTTACCTTGGATGGAATGGTAGAAGCTTTGAGTAAGTCCAAGAAAGTAGCAGAAGCTCTAAAATCTCTTATCTCTGAGGTTGAATTCTGGGACTGGTACGATAAGGAGATTAAGCAGGAAAGTCAGTTAGCAGATGATAGGTTGACTTTTGGTGAAGCGATCGCAAAAGTAGAGAATGACTTTTGGAGTAGGTTGAGTAGAACCAAGCGTAAAAGAGATAAGAGCAACCCTAGTGATATTGATAGTTGGCTAGTAACCTACGGAGATTTTTATAAGCATTTGCCTAATGACAAAGCAATGAATCTAGCCGATATTACGGCTGCTATAAATACCAGGAGAAAAGGGAGAGAAGTCTATGGTTATGCCGTATCGGCAATGAAGAAATTATGCAGAATCAACAAAAAGCACGCATTGCTTGATGCCTTGGAAGACATCGACACTACACAAACTGAATTTTTAGAACTTCAAAGCATTGACTTAAATCAATTCTTGGCTTGGCATGACAAAGTGTCGGGAAAATCAGAAGAGCTTCACAAAAACGCACGCTTGGACGTGCGTGAAGCTTGGCTGTGGATATTCTCGACTCAGATAGTCTATGCATTAAGAATAAGCGAAGTTTTTGCAATCAAAAACTTGTTTGAACCGTATATCACTAAAGACGGCGTATCTATCCCTGCTTTGAACGACCCCGCTAATACAGACAACCTGATTTATATAGGAGATAAGACCAATTTAGGGACTACAGTAAAAACTGGGCATAGGCTAGCTTGCCCTCAAGTGCCGCCTAAATACCCAGACTTGATAGATAGACTCAAGATCAAAACTCCCGTTCTCCCAAGCAACAAGCCCAAGAGTGACAACCCTAGGACTATTAGAAAGTTTTACCCGAAAGAAGCTCGCAAGAAATTAGTTAAGTGGAATGCCCCTTTTACTCAGACTCACGCCGATAGAAATTTGGGGAACATTAATGGGATGCAAGCGGGTATATCTCAAGAGATCAGGAGCTTTTCTATGGGACATACCCCAGCAATGAATGATTCTAATTATAAAAAGCGAATTGGAACTCAAACAAAAATAGACCTACTGCTTAACTCTAACCAGTCAGCAATCGACTTCGTTACAGCTCTAGCAGAAGCTAAAAAGTTAGTCAAAGAAGATGAAAATAACCGAGAACTAATCATTAGGTTACTGTCAGTAATTTATCAAAAAGATGGTAGAGCGCTAGGTGAGTTACTATAGATTCATAAAGCTAATAACATAGACATAATTTCCTATTAATTTACGACTTTCTTGGCTGGAAGTCGTTTTTTATTGACAGTTTAAATTGATAGGTTATACTCGAAAAAACCTGGCAAGTTTTGCTTTTTCATATAGAAGAAATCAGCCCTCCTTTGCTTCGACCACAAGGGGGGGTTATTGTTTTAAGCAGCTTTAAAATGTTACTTAAGCCCTTATCAGCAGGCTGTATATTTTACCTCTTCACCTACGTTAGTAAACTGTTTCTCGTACCTCGAAAACCTACGGTCAAGCAGTTGACAAACTTCGGTTCAGAGTTATCTTTTAACCATCGCTGATTAGGGGTGATTTATAGGTTTTATCTGTCTAGAGAAACAGAAGCTATACTAAGCAAAATAGTAAGAGTTAGTAAGCATCAAACTAAGCAAAATACTAGAACAGTACCTAACAAGAATGGGTCTAAAAGCAGGAGATTATGGAGTTATGGGTCACACAACAAATGATAGGGTACAAAGGCTAGAAAGAGCCTTAGATAATTGGGTAACCTGTATGATCAGACATACAGCAAAGATGGAAAAGCTGAGCGAACAGTTGTCAGAAATACAGTGTGAAGTAGCAGAACTTAGAAAGTTAGTTGAAACGAAATCTGAACCTGAGTAGGTACTCCTAAGTTGTTTAACAACTTGTTAAACAACTACCAGAGGTGTACCCTTTAGTCATCAGTTTCATCTTTAGCGAAATCAAGCTTAGCTATTTCAGTCTCAGCTTGAGATTCTGCTTTGACATCTTCCTTCTTAACCTTTTCAGCATCTAAGAACAGCTTAGTCTCATCTGCTAAGTCCTTCTTCTCTTTTCTTAACTCGGCAATGTTTTCTTTCGTCTCTACTATCTCTGAGCTAACTTCAGAGATAGCGCTAGCCCCTTGTTCTAGCGTCTGTAAGGTATTGCTCAGTCCTTCCAGTCTTCGCATAGCTTGATTTTGTGGGTTAACCTTTTCCTGCATTAACTGATAAGCATCTTCGTAGACTGCCCCAGACTCTCTTAGGGCATTCCCTATCTTCCCTGTGTTCTCTGCTGTTAACTCTGCTACGTTACGGGCTGAATCAAACAGGCTTCTGGTTAGGTCAAGTACGTTAGCAGTACTTTGATAGATACGATTAGCTGCTGCTATTTTTTTAGTCAAAGCTGCATAGTTCTCCGTGCCTATCATAGACTTAATTAGATTAGTCATTTCACCCTTAACTACAGCGTTCACATCAATAGGGTTGCCTTCACTATCTTTGATGCCCATAGCGCTTAAGCTACCGCTAGCTGCTTCTCCTACAGTTTGAGCTAGATTACCGCTTAACATGACAGCATTATGAATAACTAAGGTAGTAGTGATGCCATTGAGTATCTTGTCAGCATGAGTAGCTTTCCAGGCGGTATCGGCAAACTTCTGAACAGCTTGTAAACCGTAGGTTACGTGACTTACTATTCCTTGCGTAGCACTAGTCGTAGCCTTAATCACGTCTGTGTTGCCCTTAACCGTGTTTAAAACTCCCTGCATTCGCATCAGAAGGGCATTATTAGCTGCCGATCCTATTGCTCCTGCTGCATTGAGATAGCGATCGAGATTTTTATTAATAGGCTGAAGGATGTTGTTATTCATACATCCTCCTGGCTGAGTAGTCGAGCATACCCCTGCTGCTGCTGCCTGAGATATAGCTGCGGGTGCTGTTTGGACAACCGTTTGGCTGATTGCTCCTCCAAAAGGTTTAAGCTGTGCTGCTATTCCTGTTGTTACTATTCCCCCAAGTACAAGAGGTATTCCTGCGACTTGAGTTTTTAGGTCTGTATATTGTTGTGTGTTCACGAGTTCTAATGCTTTTGTTTGTGTTGTAACTTCTGTACCGATGACTTCTTTTAACTGACTATTGGCTTTGGTATTACCAAACAAGTCTTTGAATACACCTGCTTTAGCTCCTTCGAGACTAATTCCTCCTCCACCGATACCAGCCCTGATATCTTTCGTGCTATCGGCTATTTTCTGATCGAAGGTTTTGGTCAAGGTAGTACCCAGTTCACCCACTGTCTTACCTATCTTTGACTCCATCCCTATGAGATTACCTTTTAAGTCTCTAATGCCACTGGCATTGGTGATAGTTGCCTGCTTAACCGTTCTGACGATATACTTACTTTCTTTATTAGCTACTTCTGCTTTAGTAGCTGCTACGGCTGCTCTTAAAACTGCTAACCCTATATCTTTACTTCTTGCCTCACGCTTAAGCTGCACTACTTCAGCTCTTAGGCTAGCTAGCTCTTGAGCGTTAGTATTAGACTGCCTGATTGCTTCATCAGCCTTAGCGCTAGCTACGTTGGCATCTTTGAGTGCCGTATTAGCTTCTATTTTCGCTTGATTGCTTTGAGTAATTGCTCCGTCAGCTTTGACAATAGCTTCGTTAGCTTTAGTAGTAGCATAGCTAGCTGCCCTAGATGCATCACTAGCTTGATTGCTGGCTGCTATCGCCTCAGTTCTGGCTCTAATAGCTTCGCTGTTAGCAGCGTTAGCAATGGTAATAGCTTGGTTTGCTTTACTAGCTACACCGTTGGCAATGGCGATCGCTTCATTAGATTTAGCAATAGCCGTATTCGCTTGAGATACGGCAGCATTACTCGTCCTGATTGCCTCTTCAGCTCTAAACGCTGCACCTGTAGCTATACTTTGAACCTGTTTTAATTGGCTTTGCAGTCTACGAAGATCATTGTTTAAAATTAAAAGCTGCGCTTGAGTAGCTAGTAATCCTATGAGGCTAAGGATATTGGCTAATCCTCCCAAAAACTTAGCTATTTGTCCTAGTGCGCTTTTAGCTAATGCTAGTCCAGACTTAGCTAACATTAAAGCTTCCTTGGCTACGGCTGCTGCTTCATCTGCGTAAGTGGCTACAATAGCTACAACAGTAGGGACTGCTGCTGTGGCTGAAGCTTTAATTATTTCTGGTTTTTCTGCCTTGTCTATTTTTGCTGCTACTTCTGGCTTAGTAGCTAAATCGGTACAACTTCCCATGCTTGTTATTGTTTGAAATTAATTATTGGTTTGTATATCAGTAGCCTTTAATTTACTCTCCTTACTTCCTAAAACTCTTTACTGCTTTTCCTGTTTTCGTGTCGTAACAACAGACCTCCGAACCACAATCACACTGACAAGTGCCTGGAGGACATTGATCGCCACAGAAATGAGTGACAATAGGACAAGTCGGAGTTGCTTTTTGATAAACTACTACGTTGTTTTTGGTTATTTTAAAAAGGCATTCCGTACAATTGGCGGTTAAACCATCAACTCTTACAACATCAATGGTTTTAAAGTTAGTGCCGTAAGAAGCGGTAGTGTTTATACATGGCTGGGCGAATGGTTGTTCTCTCCAGCTTTGTGCTGGGTAATCGGTTAACAAGTTGACGTTGTAATTAGGAGAACGATCGTACAAAAGTATTCCTCCATAATTATTATTTTTTAACCGTATTCCCCACGTACTAGATACAGGTTTTACTTCAGCGTCCCAAGTTGCAACATCTGACCCAATTATTGCTGCTGAAGTTCTCCAGGAATATATTTTGTTGCAATCAGGAAGTGTTTTGTTCATGAAAGTGCCAAAGGCATGGTATCTGACAGGGCATTTATTGCTTTGAGGGTTGAGCGAATAACTATCAGCACCGATAATCTGTTGTTTATCCTCCCCTGCATACTGCCATTCAATTGTTGGTTTTTGACCGTTAGAACAAAGTGCCATTAAACTGCGTTATCAGGATCGAATGCAGTACTATCTATCGTGTAGAGACTAAACACAAACTCATTCTTAATTTGTGATACGTCTTGTCTGACTTCAAAAGTTTTAGGACTAAATGAATCAGAGGATACGAGAACGTTAGTCTTGTCGGTTATTTCTGCACCGTTAGCATCTTTAGCTGGTTTAGCTCTCAAGTGTATTCCAGCGATGAGGGTGGCTATTTTTTTGCTAGCGGTCGCTGTAGCAGGATTATCTAGCATCTGTGTTCCGTTAGCGTGTTTGAAGTCTGCTAGGTCAATGGTAATAGTTGAGCCTGTAGAAGTGGCGTTAGCACCGAGAATGTCTGTTAGTGTTTGAGTCATTTTAGATAGTTAGGAGTTTTATTGATGTGTGTACTCTGATCGGAGTATTGTTTGACTGATTTATCTCTTGTAAGATTGGCAACTTAACAAGCAGAGTTGAGTAAAAATTTCTTGATAATTAAAACTTGCCATAGTTAATCAACCTAATTGTTTGAGTCTAAATACGTATCTGGTAGTTGTTTAACAAGTTGTTAAACAACTCAGAAAGATGTACTTACCCTCGTTAGTTTTATTAGTATACTTGTACTAATCTAGAAAGTCGAGTTAATTGATTATGGCTAGCAATGATATTGAACTATTTCAAAGCTTCTGTAGAAAGTTTTTCAATCGAACAGTTATTGAGCATTTCAAAGATGTCACTAATGACGATCCAGATACACTAAGCAGAAGTGTCCCTAGGCAGTTAATCAAACGGATATGCCTGCACAAAGACAAAGACCCAATGATTTTAACCGTTGGTCGTCTACTGATTTGGTGGGTAGAAGCTAGAGGATTATTTGATGAGTTTATTTATGGAATTCCTGCAACAACATTCCACGAAACAGTTAGGTTTCAACCTCAAATCAAATTATTTTGGCGAGAGCGAACTAAAGAAGCTGCTACTAACAACAGATATCCTGCTAGAGCAGCTTATACAGTAAGGTTCAAGGGAGATGTAAGCAGTAGAGCCGACATCGTTGCTTTGAGAAATAAAGTAGAGCGTATTTTTGGAGGGAGTACTCCACATTCATTCACTAAGGGTAGGGAAAAATACAGCTACAGGGACAAGGAGAAAGGCTACGAGTTCATTATTACTGCCCAAAACAAAGCAGAAGCAAAATCAGTCATCAACGCTTTGCTGGAAATTCAAGGAGACAACCCGCTTGAAGAAGAACTGTTGACACGTTCTACATCTGAAAAAAACTGGAATGCGATTAAGACAGTGAGGGTAAATGGGCAAGCTTACACCAAGCCAAAACAAAGACCTGTTGCCAAAGTTTACTTCACTCACGCAGAATTAGCCGTTCATGGTATGGCTAAAGACATTACTCTTGTAAGTGTCATCCCTACAAAAGTCTCGACTAAGTTAATTTAGTAGCTCTAATAATTGATTGGACAACGGCTAAACCTATAGGTTTCTATGCTAGGGGGAAGCCTGAAAACTTTTGATATAGTTGGGCTGTAGTTATTCAATTTAAAAAACGATGGCAGCATTAAGACCGCATGTATTTACAGTGGGAGCGAAAAAATATTTCATCCGACTTCCCGACGTTTATGACAACGGGGCAGATTATACAGTAGGTTCAGCTTTTGGCATCTCAAAACTTACTGGAGACATAGAAGTGTCGGACGACGATGACAGAATGGAGGTGTCGGACGGGCTTAAAAACGGCAAGTTAATCAGAGTTAGGATTAGTTACAAAAAAACTGTCAATGGCGTAACGCGAACTAAAACAGCTAAGCTTGTTTGTCCTATTAACAAAGCTGCTGCGGGGATTGCTGCTGTTCAAGCGAAAAAATACGCAGGAGTTGATGTTACTACTTCGGGCATACCAAGACGTAGAAGACTGGGCTAAGTACCTGCATATTATTCACACTTTATTTATTCCTAATAATTACTAAAAGAAATGGTTGCAAGATTCAAGAAATTTAAGCTAACAGCTACTATAGACGGGCAGACTTACGAGACGTATTTTTTAGCTCCTCCCGATCATTACGCGGGAATTGCTACTGATGCGGGGGTCGAGGCAGTTGATCCAGATACAATTGAGATCAATATGCCTGTTACCAAAGTAGAAGAAATTTTAAAGTCTCCTCTAGGTACGCGTAAGAGAGTAAAAGTAAAAGTCGGCACTAAGCACAAAGTTGTCAATGTTGTAGTCTCTGCTTCTAAGACATTGACATTTGACGACGATGTTCTGGGGACAACTTACAAAGGTGGGGAAATTGACGGAATATCCGAGCCTCGTACCGCTAGTTTCTTCTAGCTTTTGAAATGACCTGGAACGAAATAGGACAATGGGTTATAGACCAACCTGAGACGGTTATTTTAAGTACCTTCTCATCAAGGATAGCTGTAAAAGTTTCTGAACCGTCTAGGTTCAAATCTACTTGGAATTTAGCAGGATTCTTTTACAGCTATCTAGATATTCCTCTAGTTGGGCTGGTCAAAACTGATGAGAAATTTAACGTTTCTCTAAAAGAGCCTACCTTATTTGTTCCGCAAGTTTTTAAACCTAGCTATACTTTGAAGTTTTTCAAAGTTGCCTGGATATCATCATTAACTTTAACTATTTACGAAGATTCTATGCCAATTAATTTTGAACCCGCAGCACCAGTGGTGAACGTACCTAGCCTGTTTGCTAGTGCTGCTCTTGGTGGTACTGTGCCAATTTCTACTACTTCAGTTGCTTTCTTAGCTGCTAATGCTAACCGTAAAAAATTGGTAATTGCTAATAACAGCAATCAAGACTTATATATTGACCTTGATGCGACCGCCTCAGTTGCCGATCATGCGATTAAGATTCCTAAAGTTTCAGCTAGTGGTTTTATTGCTAGTTATGAATTAGAAAACTACACAGGTGTTGTTTCTGGTATTTGGGCTGCTGCTGGTAGTGGTGCTGCTTTAATTAGGGAGATGGTAGCGTAATGACTGACCAAGAAATTAATCATCTAATTGCTACTCAAGTCAACGGCTGGATTCACGACGAAGGTATCTTTTACCACGATGCTAGTGGCTTTACTTGTTATCTAGCTGACTACTGTAATTCTATTCCTCACGCTATGGACTTAGCTAAGGCTAACGAGGTTGCTCTTAAGCCAACAGTCGATGGCTGGAGTGCTTACAAGTTAGCTGACGAAACAGTAGTAGGTACAGACTCGCTAGCTAGTAAAGCTATCTGTCTCTGCTTGACTGCTACACTTTCTGCCTCATAACCGCTTAAATCTTCTATCAGTT
>JAHHHZ010000014.1 GCA_019359095.1 Pleurocapsa minor HA4230-MV1
CTAATTATTGTAACAAGCTAAAATTATACTGCATAAAAAAAATGTGTCTTTGTTGTTGTTGTTTATTATTAATTTTTTGTATTAAATAAGTGGGAGAAACGATGCAAACTGCCAAAGCTAGATGGAATGGGACGCATGACTGTAAGGACTATGCGATGAACTATGTCGAGCTGCATCGTAAATATGACCTAGAAACTAAGATGTGTAGTGCTTTTTGGTACGATACCCCAGAGAACAGGACGGCACGATTGAAGCTAGAAAGTGCCTTGATTAATAGATGGCAATCGCCGTTTAATAAAGAGAATTGGAATAAATACGGGAAGCCGTTTGGCAATATTTAAAGCAATGTTTACACCAGAATTAATAGCTACAGTATTCTATGGACTTCTCAGTATAGGAGGAGGAGTTATGGGCTATACCAAGAGTCAGAGTAAAGTATCTCTAATTTCTGGTGGAGTTAGCGGTTTACTGCTGTTGATTTTAGCTGGCATCATGAATGCAGGTAATCAATGGGCTGTAATTGCTTCTGCTATCATCATCTCTCTTTTGATTGTGGTGTTCATCATCAGATGGTTTAAAACTAAAAAGTTCATGCCTCCAGTACCGATGATCTTTTTTGGTGTTGTCTCACTTATTCTTATCTTGAGTTGAGTAATGCGATCGCCTTCGCTTAATAGATGTCCAAATTTTAGTTATCTGTAGAAAAAATCAGACCATGTATAGATTATTACCTCATTAATTCAAATTTACTATATAGCTGTTTAGTATATTTGTTCTTAACAGATGTGGCAGCTAGAGTACGGAATCAACCCCGATGGCGAACTAATAACAATTGAAGAAGTTACTTCAGGTAAAACCAATCTCGTCTGTCCTTTCTGCGATCGCGCTCTTACAGCCAAAAAAGGCAAAATCAAACAGCATCACTTTGCCCACAGTGGCGAAACCTGTTTGAGAGTTAGAAAAGGCAAGCTGCCGTCTTTATCGTTATACGATAACTTTCAGATCCAGCTATCGAGCAAGCATTTTCAGCTACTCAAAGACCTGTGGCGGGAATACGGGCATACGGATTATCCCATCATTACCGTTCCTTTTGAACTGGAGATGAAAAAACTATTTGAATGGACACCACAAGGATATTACTTTACAGATTTAGGTAAGATTCCCGTCGGCGGGCTGTCTCTTACAAAGTTTAATCGAGTTCAAGAACCTTTAATACTGTCCGAACTCGATCGCTTGACTAATTCAGTTGAAATAGCTGAAGCGATTGGTGGAGAATTATTAGAAGAGAAACTAGCCGACTTAAAGATTTATCGATTGCAGTTACAGCGCATACTTAGATTTACTCTCTATTTTCTTCAGATTGATGTTGATGGTAAAACTTTGCATAAAATAGGCGTGACGAGTCGAACGATGAGCGATTGCGAAGCTAGCCGAAGGCATCGCTTAAGAGAAATAGAAAGAGACTTGAAACAACATCATTCAATCATTGAAATTAATGTGCTGGGTACATGGCAGCATAGAGGCAATGTAGAACTGTATTTCTTATATAGACTCTACGTTGTAGAAGACTTGTAAAATAATATTTTTTTTAGTTACATTACACAATGTAACCAAGATGGGTGTCCATTAGTTTTTGTTTTATATTTTCTTAGCTTTAGACTACTTTAAAGATAAAGAGTTTAATAGAGATCGATTAATTGTTATTGAAAATAACTTGCCAAAATCGGCTATGTAGGAGACTATCTCATGCCTGAAATGAACAATGCCCATGCGCTGGTAGTCGGTATCGCTAATTATCAAAACATTAGCAAACTACCGTTCACAGTTCTCAAGGATGCACAGGATATTTATGACCTGTTAATCGATCCGCATCATTGTGGATATTCAAAGGACAATGTGACTTTATTGAAGGATAAGGAAGCCACTAGAACAGCATTATGTGAGGCATTAACTCAGTTAGCGAAACAGAGTAACCAAGATTCAACAGTTTTTATTTATATCTCCAGTCACGGAGGACAGGTTGAATATGGTCCACACCAGGGAGAATATCTGTTGCCAGTCGATGCCGACTATGCATCTGGGGCATCTCTAGCACAAAGTGCTATTTCTGGAACTGAGTTCACGAAAGCTTTACGGGCAATTTCAGCTCGAAAAGTATTAGTAATTTTTGATTGCTGTCATTCTGGTGGTATTGGTCAACCGAAAGATTCTACTGCCCCCATACTGAAAACAGGATTATCTGAGAGTTATTATGACGCTTTAAAAGAAGGTATAGGAAGAGTAATTCTAGCTGCTTCCCGCAGTAGTGAATTTTCCTACGTGTTGTCTGGGGCAGAAAATAGTCTTTTTACCAAACATCTATTGGCGGGGATACGGGGTGGTATCCCTAGTGAAGATGGTCTGATTCGGATTTTTGACTTATTTGAATATATTCAACCCAAAGTTACTGGGGAGCAATCTCAACAGCATCCCCTATTTAAAGCTGAGATAGAAGAAAATTTTCCCATCGCTCTTTATCTAGGCGGTCAAAAAGGTATCGTTCCTCAAGTCGAACCAGGCTTTCGTTACGATGCCTATATTAGTTACGTCGAACGAGAACCAGATACGACCTGGGTTTGGGATACGCTACTGCCACGCTTAGAAGATGCGGGACTCAAAATAGCCGTTTCGGGTGATGTGGAAGAACCAGGTGTGGCGCGAGTCGTTAATATCGAGCGGGGAATTGAACAGGCAAAAAGAACCATTATTGTGTTATCGGAAAGCTATCTCAGCAATAATATGGCAGAGTTTGAGAATACGCTAGGGCAGACGATGGGGATTCAGGAGGGAACTTATCGCCTGTTGCCTGTCAAATCAAGGACTTTAGATAGTAATCGCTTGCCGACTCGACTGAGTATGTTGACAACCTTGGATTTGAGTCATCCTCGTCGTGCCGAAAAAGAGTTTCAACGTCTCGTCCAGGCGTTGAAGAATCCTTTACCTAAAATGGGATAGTAGGTTGTTGCTGGGATGAAACCGAACAATAGCAACTAATCAATCAATTTTGCCATTTCGTCAAAAAATATGAGTTTCTACATGAGTTTTATGAGATTGAGACCCCAAAAGTGCAATTAATATCAAACTTAAAACTTAGAAGACAGACTCAAATTTTGCATTCATAACTTAAAACTAATACTTGAGCGCAAATTTGTTGTTAGCTCTTAGTTTAAGAGAAAACAAATGAAAGAGAATAAGAATTACGAACTTTTTATTTCCTATGCTGAGGCTGACAAAGCTTGGGTAGAAGGCTACCTGTTGGACGCACTCGAAAAAGCAGAAGTACGCTGCACTTGCGAATCAGCTTTTATTTTAGGTGTGCCGCGCATTTTGGAATTTGAACGTGCCATTCGCCAAAGCCGATTTACTCTGTTGGTAATTTCTGAAGCTTACTTAGCAGATGACCTGACACGATTTACAGATATTTTGGCTCAGAGTTATGGGGAACAGGTAGGCACTTGG
Organism: Pleurocapsa minor HA4230-MV1; assembly: GCA_019359095.1. NCBI lineage: Bacteria > Bacillati > Cyanobacteriota > Cyanophyceae > Pleurocapsales > Pleurocapsaceae > Pleurocapsa > Pleurocapsa minor. The sequence goes on from JAHHHZ010000014.1 coordinate 3,499, forward strand.
CCTGTCATTCCCTTGACTCTACAAGAAGGGTTTCAGCTACCCCCGCGCTTAAAAATGCTGGAAGGGTTAAAAGCCCACAGTTCTGAACAGTGGGAAGCTGCTATAGAACGCCTTTGTCATCAACTCAAACGCCCTCCCTCTCTTCCTTCTCAGAAACCTGCCTGTCCTTATCCAGGGATGAGCCCGTTTAGTGAAAATGATGAAGGACGTTTTTTTGGACGGGATGAGGAAATTGAGGAGTTGTTAGGAAGATTACGCTTACACCCCTTTCTCACAGTAGTAATTGGTCCTTCGGGGAGTGGCAAATCTTCTCTGGTCTTTGCAGGACTGATTCCTAAACTCAAGGTGTCAGGATTGTTTGGTACGGGTCAGTGGTGCATTCGTTCTCTACGTCCGGGGACAAGTCCTTTAGCTAATCTTCAAGCTGTTTTAGGAGGGGATGTCACCGGGTTAGAAGTAAGGATTCAACAATTACTGTCAACCCAGCCTGATGCTCGACGTTTGTTGTTAGTGGTAGATCAGTTTGAGGAATTGTTTACCCAAGCAGGGGCAGAAGCGATTCCCTTCCAGCAAGCACTCTTGAAGTTGATCGAGATCCCTAATGTTTACCTGATTCTGACCGTCCGCGCTGATTTTTATCCTGATTTAATGGGGTCTTCGCTCTGGAAGAAAATTCGTTCTCACCGATTTGAGGTGCTTCCTCTAGAAGAAGAAGGGTTGCGACAGGCAATTATCAGACCCGCAGAAGGAGTAGAGGTTTACATCGACTCAGCTTTAGTCGAGCGATTATTAGTTGATGCGAAAAGAGAGCCTGGTGTTTTACCGCTAATCCAAGAAACCTTAGTGCTGTTATGGGAAAAGCTCGAACGCCGCTTTTTACCCCTAAAAGCCTATGAATTTTTACTCTTACCTCGTTCAGCTTATGGTGCGACACCGACTCAACCTCGTACTGGTTTACAAGTAGCAATCGCTCGTCGGGCGGATGCTGCTTTAGCCGATTTAGAAACGGCAGCTAAACAAGCGATTGCTCGTCGCATTTTTTTGCGGTTGATTCAGTTTGGCGAAGGGCGGTCAGATACTCGTCGCCAGCAATCGGTTGACGATTTACGCATTGCTGATGATGATTCACCTCTGTTTGATCTGACATTGCGTCATCTGGTAGATTGTCGTCTGTTAACCCTTAGCGGAGAAGAAAATACTAGTAGAAAAGCAGACATTGCCCATGAAGCCTTGATTAGTGGCTGGCCAACCTTACAGCAGTGGATTACTGAGCGCAGAGAAGCAGAACAAACTCGTCGTCGCCTAGAAGCTAAGACTCAGGATTGGATTAAGCTTAATAAGAAAGGAGGATTGTTAGATACAGCAGAGCTAAAAGAGGTTAAACGAATCAATAGTTCTAATGCTACCGAATTTGGACTTAGTTCACATTTACATGAATTAATAAAAGCCAGTCAGCAAGCGGCTCAAGTAAGAAAAATAATTTTAGGGGTTTACATAGTACTTATAACTGGATTTGCAATCATTGCTGGGTTTCAGTGGAGAAATGCAGAAATTGGTCAAATTAAGGCTTTGAGTGAATCTTCAAAAGCAAAATTTACGTCGAATCGGTCTTCTTTTGACGCACTACTCGATGCGTTAAGGGCTGGTACACGTTTGAAGCACCCACTTTTACAAGTAGGATTGCCTTGGAGCAACGGAGAGACTCAACTTAAGGCTGATGTCATGACGGCTTTGACTGAGTCAGTATTCTGGGTCAAGGAAAAAAATCGCTTAGAGGGGCATGGTGGCGGGATTAATAGCCTCAGTTTTAGTCCTGATCGACAGACAATTGCCTCAGCCAGTGCGGACGGTACTATTAAGCTTTGGAAGCGTGATGGTGAATTAATTGACGCATTACTGGAAGGTCATAAAGATAAATTACAAGTACACAGTGTTAGCTTTAATAACGATGGGCAGATTTTTGCTTCGGGCGGCGATGACGGGATAGTAAGACTCTGGAAGAAAAAAGATGGTACTTGGAAGGAAGATAAAAACTGGCGAAAAACCTTGAGTGGTTCTAAAGAAACAGTTAACAAAGTGTTCGTCGTTAGCTTCAGTCGAGATGGTAAACTCCTTGCGGCGGCTGGTGAGGTTGGTACTGTGAGGATCTGGCAGTTAGATGGCAAATTGATAGCCAGCCTAACTGATCCTAACGAAACCGATCCTAGCGACCCCTACGAAGTTCGTAGCATCAGTTTTAACCCTATTAAGCCAATTATTGCCACAAGCTATGGCAACACGGTAAAACTGTGGCGGTGGAAAGATGGTAAAGGCGAAGTAATCCAAGTTTTAGATGAACATAAGCAAAATGTCACTAGCGTTGACTTCAGTTCTGATGGTCAAATTTTAGCTTCTGGTAGCCTCGACGGAACAATTAAACTTTGGCAATTGAATGGCAATCAAAAAACTCCGATAACAACGTTAATGGATGAGCATTGTGATGAACAGAATAAAAATGTGTGTGGGGTTAGAAGTGTTAGCTTTAGTAAAGATGGTAAAACCCTTGCCTCTGGCGGTCAGAACAACGCCGTAAAACTTTGGCAACAAGATGCCGATTGGAAGAAGAAAAAGCTACCAACGACATTAGCCGGGCATAGCAACTATGTTATCAGCGTTAGCTTTAGTAAAGATGGGCAAACTCTTGGCTCGGCTGGCAATGATAATACTATCAAGCTCTGGAAATTAAAAAACCAACGGCTGACTGTCTTAAATAACGATGCCCCAACCAATAGTGTCAGTTTTTGTCCTAATACTAATGCTCCGATACTTGCTGCTGCTAACAGCGATACTGTAAAGCTTTGGCGACTAGATAAGTCGCTGATGAATATGTCGCTGATGAATATTTTGTCTGTAGAAAAAAAGAAGGTGAATTCTCAAAGTACAATCCAAAAAGTCACATTTAGCCAAGAAAATTGTCGGTTACTTGCTTCCGCCAGTTCTAGTGAAGATCAAACAGGTGAGATTAATGTTTGGCAATTAAATGAGAATGGTATGCCTTTCACCTCCTCCCCAATTTTCGGAAAAGGAGAAAAAGATTTTACGGATGTCAGTTTTAGTCCAAATAACTCAATGATTGCGACCGCTGATCTTGATGAAATAAAACTCTGGCAACTAGATCTAGATCGACTAAAGGCTACTGTAATAACAGAACCAATGCTCAAGCGACACAAGGGAATTGCTTATGCCGTTAGCTTTAGTCCAGATGGGCAGATGCTTGCTAGTAGTGGCAGTGATGGCTTTGTGAACCTCTATAAAACAGATGGGACTCTGATTAAATTCTTTAAAAAACTTCAAGAAAATTCTTATCCCCTTCTTGATGTAAAATTTAGCCCTGATAATAAAATGATTGCTGCTGCTAGTACAGACGGTTCAGTGAAGCTTTGGAAGATTGATGAAACCTCAGTAAAACCAATAAAAAGCCGAAGTCAAAATAGCTCTCCAGTTACTAAGGTAAGCTTTAACCCCATGAAGCCATATCTTGCCTCTGGTAATGAGAGAGGTCAAATATTCCTCTGGAAGCTAGATGGAACACTCATTTCTGAACTTCCTGGACACAGTAAATATATAATGAGCTTGAGTTTCAGTCCCAATGGCAAAATTTTGGCATCTGGTAGTGACGACAACAGCACAATTCTGTGGAATCTAGACGATCCGAGTGACGATGAGCTGAGCTTAGATCACTGGCTGAGATTAGGCTGTAATTGGATGCATGATTATCTGAAAACTCATCCCCATACCGAAGATACAGGCGATCTCTGTCGATCAAAGGAAGTTATGTAACTTTGACGTATTTTCTATCCTGGAGTGATTTCTGTGAAGAAAACATCTACACAATAAAAAACAGCAATGATTAAGTACCTCAGCATGATTAATTTTCGGCATATAGTTAGAGAGTTAGCAGCCATCAAATCTCTTGTTGGCTATAGTTTATTCCTCTATGTTGCGTTAGGAGTTTTGGCTCCCCCTAAAGCTAATGCTGGAGCATCGTGTACACTAGCTTCTGGGAAAAGCGCTGCTATATTAAATAGCTCAGGACAAGTAATTGAGGTAGTTACTGGTCCCCAAGATTTTAGCCTCTATGATGATAGCGATAGCCCATCGCATCCAACAACGTACCGAATATATATCAACGAATGGATTACGGTGTATAGGAAAAATGATACGGATCAATATATTGATATAAATAGCTTAGGCAATTGTAAGGTGTGGTCACCCCCACCTGCACCGAACGACATCAGACGGAAGAATAGGAATTAAGCAACCCAGATTTGGTATTACCTATTAAGCTGTGCAGAATTTAAGTTGCATATTCTTAATAATTATTTTCACTTCAACCCTGGCAAACCCCATCCCTGAACCGTCTTAGTAATCGCATCTCTAGTCGCCTCAGCCCCAAAACCCCAAGCAAGCAGAGCAAAATAATCCTTCCAAGGATTTGCCCCAAAGGTTGGATTACCCACATAAAGTTGATTAAATCCTGCTCCTGTCAGAAACAGAAGCGCGATCGCATAGCTGACTTTTTTAAACCACCACAGTCGCCACCTTGCACCAGAAACCTGTCGCTCCCAACTTAAAGGACGAGCAGAAGGAGCGGGAGCTAGATGGGGTATGCTCAAGATACCCTTTGCCATGACCGATGTACCCGACTGTTGTGCTACTAATTGAGATATTTCCGCGATCGCCCCTTCCATCTCCTCTACCAGAGTCGCATCCTGCGCCAACTCAGACGGCTGAATTTGATTAATCTGTCTTTCCCAACCCCGAATTTTTGATTCCCAGTTCGATTTCTCTTCCGAGGGAAGTTGCCCCAACAAGTCTTTTAACTGCTTATCTAATGCTTGAAGTTGCAAGAATCGATTGATGTGTCCTGCTAATTCATCCAGGCGATCGCGCAATTTATGAGGCCCCTCCAAATTAGAGGCTTCTCGACTAGCATCTTCCGTGTCTCGGCGTACTATCTGCACGTAAGGAATATTAGGGTTTAAATCCTCTAGTTGCTGGTTTAGTTTCTCCCAGTAGGCAAATTGATTGAGCCAATCGGTACGTCCTTTAATCCACTTTGCCCAAATGTGTTCTGCTTTATCAATTCCAACACGCGCGGTTTCTAATTTATCTCCCTGAAGCCCCGCTTTGACATCATATAGGTGCGCTTCGATTGTGGTTACAAATGAAGGTGCTTTAATCAGTTCAATATCTTCCTGCATTTCTGTACGGATACGACCAACACGCACTAAAACTTCATCTCGTGGCTGACCCTGAGCGCGATAGGCGGAAACCGCAATTCCCAATCCAGTCCCAATTAGGAGAATAGCCAGTGGTAAGAACCAGTTATCTTTAACTTTCACAGTTACTGGAATTCCTACCGTCACTGGCAAATCTTCCCCTTCTGGCTGATAACTTAGGTTGAATTTTCCTTGAAATTCTCCACTGCTAGGAGCTTGTTGTAGATTAAATTCAATGGGAACAATTATTTCATTAGGCTGCTTTTGATTAGGTTGTGGTTGAATTGCCGTTATCGGGAAAACTGTCAGACCATCAGTTCGATAAAGCGATCGCGCACTGACATTGATTTGTAAATTTTGAATCGATTCATTAGGAGTTATGAAGATTTGACGGGTTTCGACTTGCGAGAAGCGCGATCCAGCGATAGTTAAATCTTCTGGCTCAATTGTCACCTTAGTCTGAGCATTGACAATAGCTGATGATAGTAGCCAAGAGATAGGAATAATAAATCCAATAAGACTTAATTTAATATTTTTCATTATTGTTTTCTTTAATATTTTCGCTTGAAATTCTGTTTATTTTGTCGATTAAACACCCATAAAATCTAATTATTTTTGAGACTCTAGATTACGAAAACTTCCTACAGTTGAATCAAACTTAACTTGGCACATCCCAGTAGCTCCATTACGATTCTTAGCTAGGTTGATTTCCATGACATTTGCTTCAGAAGAATTGGAATTATAATAAGCATCTCGGTAAAGTAACATCACTAAATCTGCATCTTGCTCCAAATCACCACTGTCTTTGATATCCGCTAATACTGGGCGTTTATCATTTCTCGTTTCAGTTCCTCGATTGATTTGTGCTAGAACAACAAACGGAATAGAGAATTCTTTGGCTATGTCTTTTAACTGACCGCTAATAGCACCGATGACTTGCGCTCGATTACTAGCTTCTCGGTTGCCCAGTTTTTGTACGTAATCCAATACGACTAACCCCAATTTACCGTCATATTTTGAGGCAACTCGCCTCAGTTCCGAACGAATTTTCGACGGAGTTAGAGAACTAGCTGGCGTGTCATTAATTTCTAAGGGCATTTCTTTGAGTTTAGTTATCCCCTCTACTAAAGTTTCATACTCAGATTCATAGATGATATTCTTGATTAATCTAGATGAGTCAATTTCCGTGTGCAGAGCCAGAAATCTTTTAGCTAAATGTTTTCCTGACATTTCCGCACTAAAAAAAACTACAGGTAATTGATAATTAGTGACTACATAATTAGCTAAGTAACAAGCCAACCAAGTTTTCCCCATTGAAGCTCTAGCTGCCACAATAATCAAGTCAGTTTTGTTTAACCCTCCAGTCAAACTATCTAAATCTGACAATCCAGTAGCATAGGAGGAAGATTGCTGATGGCTAATTTCTCCGAAAGCTTCTGCCAAGTAATCACGAACAGCTAAGGTTTGAAATTTACTGTTATTGTCTGCTGTCAATCCGTAAATTTTAGCTTCTGACTGGTCGTAGATATCCGACAAAGAAGAAGTTTCCTCATAACCCAATTCAGTTATTTCTCGTCCCTTGGCTATGAGTTGACGACGATAATACTTATCCATCACTATGGCTGCATATTGGTCGAGATTAACAGCAGAGACTGTTTGTTCTAGCAATTGAGTAATTTTTGCCTTCACCCCTGCTTTATTTAATTTCTTGTGTTTGAGCAGCCAGTCTTCAAGCTGTATCGAATCGGCTGGCAATCCTTGTTCGTATAATGCCAATACAGCTTCATATAAAATCTGATGTTGAGTTACATAAAAAGCTTCAGGAGTCAAAATATTAATAACTCGCTCAATTGCTTTTGGTTCGAGAATAATTCCAGCTATTATTGCTGATTCTGCTTCGGTATTATGAGGGAGAACTTTATCAATCATGATCTTGACTAAAAAGACTGCTTAATTGTTTCAGTTTGTCTAAGGAAACTAATTCTTTCTGAGGTTTATCGGCAGCAGTAACAACTTTTTGTTGAGGCTTACTAATAATTGGCTTACTCTCAGTATTTGGTTCGGCTTCATCACAAATCATTGATAATAAGCAAGCTTCTTGGCTTTTAACTTCATGATTGTCGCGATATTGTTTAAATGCTTCGATGGATAACTTGACTTGTTCGAGGTCGCGATTATCTATTTCTTCTCTCAATTTCTTGGTAACTTTAAGACCCATTTCTTTAAAAGAATTGATAATTTCTGGTTGGATATCTTTCGTAGCTTGTTTAGTATTAGAAGAAGTTTTCTTAGCTTTAATTCCTTTTTTAGAAGTAGCTTTTTCAGAAGTATCTACAGATGATTTAGTATCAGAAACAGCTTTCTTATCCTTAACTATTTCTGCTAATTTCATCTCTTCTAAATTCACTTTAGAAGCTTGAGATGAACGTATTGGTATGATTTTGCTCGATAAATCAGGACTGATTAACTCTCTTAACTGGGTTCTTAATCTTTCATTCTCATCTTTGATTTCATAGATTTCAGCTACATGACCTCGCAGAATCTCATTCTGATGTTTTAGTTGTCTAATTTCTTCTTCCAGTTTACGAATTCTGTCTTTAGCTACTTGATGTAAGGTTTTAAGACTGTGAGGCCGCTCTTTACCTTCTGGTTCTTCTAAAGAATTTAAAGTAGTTGATTTCTGATTCTGAAGTTCGTGAATGTAAGCTTTAATATCATCCCACTTGTAGAGATAGGATATCGAACAACCAGATACAGTAGCTATATTTTTAAAAGTCAGAGGTTTCTTTTGCTTTAAAAGCTCTTGAATCGCTTTTAATACCTGTTCTTTTTTCTGTTCCTTTCTCTTCGCTTGAGTGCGACGGAGAACATCAGCCTGTTTTTCTCGATTAACCATTAGCCAACCTCCTTAACTCAGGTAGCCATTTATCCATTGCTTCGATGGTTGCTTTGGCTTCTTCAGAGGCTAATTCTGCACCTGCTTTTTCGGCTTCAGTTAATCGCTGTTGTTCTCCTTGATACTGACGTTCGTAAAGAGGTAATTTACCCGTACTGGGACGAAAACTGGAACAGCCATAGCATTTAGGGAAAAGATTAACAGGACAGGGTGTTTTGGGGTCTAAAGCGCAGTGTCCGTAAACTACTAAACGGGGTGCGATCTCTAAATCAAGTTCGTGGGCTTTGGGATTTTTAAGAAGACTTTCTGGTAAAGATTGCCAGGGTAGGAATTTGTTATCGGGATTTAGTAGTAGCTCCTGAAATGGCAAATCTACCTTTGCTATTTGTTCTCTAGTAGGTGGTGCGTAATGTTGAAAAGTAGTGTTAGAACTTTTGTGACCTGCATATAGTTGTGCAGCTTCTATTCCGTATTTAGCTCGAACTTCTTGTAAACGACTGGAGCGAGTGATTTTACCTGTAAAATAGGGTTTTTGTCCATTAGCGTCTAAAATATTCTCTTTTTCTATTATCATCCGAATGATACTAACCATTGGGTTTCTGCCTCTATTATTTAGTGGAGGTTTTGGCAAAGGTTTTATGTTGCTAAAAACTGGATATGATGCTTCTTTGATGGAACGAAAATGACAGAACAAATATGAATAGTCTTCACCTAAAACTTCTCTAATCCACTGCTGTTGTTTTTCTATTACCTTCCTGATTTTTCGACTAGCGGGTATCCTGAGCCATCGCTTAACTTTCCTCCCTTGAAGGAATTTAATGTACCATTTTCCATTTTCCTCAATCAAACAGTCAAAACTTAGTTCGCACACATCTCCTGGTCTAGCAGCAATGTAAGCTTGAACGTGGTAATGACGTGCAATTGGGTCTGGTATCTTACTAAGATGCTGCTCGATACCTTGACGAACTATTTCATCTAGCCAGTCAGGAGCGTTTTTACTTATTTTTGAGGAGTCGCGACTGCGAATTAGATAAGCTGTTTCTAAATTTAACCACTCAAAGAAATCTCTGAGATTAGATAGCTTTTGATTGATAGTTTCATTATCATTATTTGTACAGCTACTTAAAAATAGGGTTATTGCATTCCTATCTATTTGGTTTTTATTCTTAAGCCCTATATTAGTAATTATTTCACCGAACTGCCTGTATGTTCCTGTTTTGCCATATACAGAGCCATTATCAAGCACCTTTAACTTAAGTAAATAGTGTAAGTATTTCTTGACTTCTTCTCGATACCAAAGAGGGTTAATAGTCTGAAAGTTGAGTGTCTTTCTAAAGGGCTTCTCAGAGAAATGTCTTAAGTCCCAAATATCATCATCAAAGCAAAAAGCAGATAGCTTTTCTTCTGTTTTTTTACTTATCCAGCTATTACAATAAGTTGATTTTGGATTAAAAGTAATACCGCAGAAATAGCATTTACAATCGTATCTAGATTCTTTGTATCTGTATACCCATCCTTTTTGTCCGTTGTGTCCTATACCATTACAAAGAGGGTTGGGACACTCTATTTCGGGGCGATAATTGTATATATAAACCGAGACACGATTGGTAAGACAAATATCTTTTTTGCAATATTTACAGTGTAAAGCTAGCTTACAAGTTACATTTTTCTTTTTTTTAAATCCATCGAGCTTATTTTCTTCATTTTTATTCTTTTTACATTTAGGGCAGTTATATTCTCCAAAGTATTCCCGCTCCCAATTTACTTCAATCTTCCCCTGCAACGTATTATGAACAGAAATTCTCGGCTCTTTGCGCTTAGACATGATTATCTCCTTGCAATTGTTCTAGCTTTCTTAAGCCCTCTAATCGGTCTTTTAATAACTTCAGTAAGCGATTAATTTCTGTAACTCTTCGCTCTTGTCCTACAGTTTGCGCTTGTGTTAGGTCTTTTTGTAAGCTTTCGACATCAGCTTCTAGTTCTGGCTTGTTTTCTAAAGTAACTCGATGATGGTCACAACTCAGACAGGAATAGCGATACTGACAATCTCCTAACATTGTCGGGCGATGACATTCACCTAGCAATGTACTAACTTTGAGCAATTCTGCTAGTCTTTCGTATCTACGCTTTCTTGGTTTAAAGCTAGTAAGCCTTCCATACTTATCTACATAGCCTTTAGCATTAGCTTCTTTTTCTAACCTTTCTAAAGAACGTTTGCGATAGTGAGGCAGCATATCTAACGAACCATGTCCTAGTACCGCAGCAATATATTCATCTTCGGCTTCACAGTAAGCCATGACGCTAGCTTTAGTACGCCGAAACATATGGCTTGTTAGTTCAAATCGATTATTGTGTTTATCTTTTAAATCGGCTATTTCTCTAAAATCCTGAAGCCAACAATGTATTGAAGTATAAGTAAGTACACTTGGTAGATAAACTGGCTTTACATCAAATCTGTTCGTGCCAGTTTTATTAATTCCTTTAACACCATCATGTGAAGCAATAGAAATTTTGCCAAACAATTTGTCAAATTCAGAGTTAGAACCAAGTTCTTTATCTAAAAACTTTTGCTGTTCCCTAATCAATTCAGCTACAGCAGGATGAACTTGGTAGAATCGCCAGTGCTTACGCTTTTCTATCCATCGAAGTAAAAACCATTGTTCGCCTTCTGTTTTGAGGCACCGACGAGGCATTCTGAGCATTTCTCCAATACGACATCCCAGAACAAGCTGTAGCCTAAGTAATCGTTCTAATGGGGGAGGAAAAAGGTCGAATTTCTCATATATTTGATGCAATACTTCTTCTGGAATTGCCTTGATTGATGGTGTTTTTGTCTTATATTTACGAGGGGTGTAGGGTAACTTCAACCACTGTTCTTCTGCCCACAGCTTTGAGACATAAGTAATGGTTGATTGTCTTTCTTGTTGGGAGTCAATAGTAATAAATTTTTCTATTAGCGAACCGCTTATTAATTCTGGCTGAATGATGCCTTCTTCTAATAGAAAACTATCAAATTGTTTTAAATAATTTACTCTTCTCTTAACTGTATCTAAACCAATTTTTTCTCTAACAATAGACAAAACTGTCAGCTTAGTCAGTAACTTCAGCCAAGATAAGGAAAATTTTTGAAAGTAGATATTTCTAATCGTTTTTATCTTTGATTCTTCTTCGCTATAACCTAGTTCTTCTACTGACCAAACATCTTTATTTAGCAAAGGGTTATTAATCCACTCTTTACCCAACTCAGACTTGGCAATTCTTTCCTGTAAAGCCTTAATAGATAACATTCTATTCTTCTTCCTTTGCTAGATAGGCATCTAAACTCATTTCATCTAGTACATGAGAGTAGATATCTTTAGTTGTGGCAATGGATTTATGTCCTAATAGCTGCTGTATATATTGGTCTAGATAGCCAGCTTGCAGCATTCGAGTAGCAAAGGTATGGCGAAATAAATGAGGATGAGCTTCAATTCCCGTTCTCTCTTTAAGTTGGTAAAACAGATTATTCAACCGCGCACTGGTCATCGGTTTTCCCGTATATTTGCCATCGAGATTGACGAATAACATTCCATGTCCTTGTTGTTCGGCTTCTAATGGATATTCTTTTAAAAGATAAGCTTGAAATGTTTCTTGTATGGTTTCTCGATTGTGTAAAACGGGAATTTCTCGGTCATGACCTTTGGCTTTTGCACCATTAGGATTATTATTTCTGCGTACAATCCTGATTCGTCCTTTACTATCAAAGTCTCGAACGTCAACTAGATGTAAGCCTAATAGTTCACCACGTCTAATTCCTGTTTCTCTCAACAACATGACTATCAGCCTGTCTCGATAGGTGTAACAAGCATCGGCTAACTGAGCTACTTGTTTGTCGGTAAGACAACCAGGGAAGTTTTTTGGTTCTTTTACCTTAATTCGTTTTCTTTTATCTGGGGTACTCTTGACAATTCCCCTTAAAAATCCGCCACGTTTACCCCATCCATGAGCTAGTTTGCTAAATTGTTTTTCGTTAACCCTACCTTCTACAACGTGAAACTCATACATCTTTTGAATAGCTGTTACAGCCAAATTAACAGTGCGAGAGCTACGTTTAGATACAGCTTCTCTAACCTCTTCTGAAATGACTTCTATGTCTCCACCGAGAAGATACCAGTTAACAAAATCTGCTAATTCATTTAGACCGACTTCTTGCCAGTCAAGAGATTTGTACTCTAACCAGTGCCAGAAATCTACTAATCTACAGGCATAGGTATTGACTGTATTAGCTGCTAGTTGTCGCTTACGGCAATAGTTTAAGTACCGTTGGATGGGTTCTATGGGTAAGCAAGTTTCGGTGTCGAATACGCAGTAGAATCTCTCCTCTGTTTGAGGAGCGATTGCTTTTTCTATATTTATCACTGTTACTTTGTAGAAAACTTTGATAGATTTACTCTACCATAAAAAATATCCTGTTGTTGTTGTTTTTCTATATTAAGCAATATAATTATTTTGTTGTTATAATATTTCAAGCATCGCTATAAAAAGTTTAATTATCGTATTGAAAAGCTGACCGAATATTACAGGTTTAAGGATGTTGATGCAGTGTTAGAAGATTTATTTTCTATGGAGCAGAAGGTTTTGAATAGTCAAGAATTAAAGATTTGGCAGGATAAGACCAAACCTTTTGTTTGAATAATTTGAAGAACATCATAATCGAAGAGGAAAATATTAAATGGTTTCGCGAATTGGGTCGCTACATCTAATTAACATTTCGTTTCCGATTAATTCTCCTGTTGACATTTAAGATAGCCAGTAGTTGAGACATTTGGCTGTTTTTTTCCAACTGTTAAAGTTGGTGCGAAGCCTGGATAACATCTAACCAAGACGGTATCGCCAGAACGAGTAATGAATAAAATATTTTCGGTTTCGCCATTCACTTTTGTCTGAGTTAGTTGGGGTGGAGATGGTGCAGTAGAAAATGCTGGAACTATCCAAAGTAAAAGAAATAAGCTCGCAGCTATTAACCATCCCCGCTTTAACAAATTAAACATTTGGATACTCCTAGTTAATAATCTTTCTCAACCGAATCATCTTGATATTTTAGTTTGATTGAACAAATAAAGCGATCGCACTAGTTACGATACAATTATCTGAGCGCGATCGCCAGATATAAAATGCCTGTAAATCCAAGTCTTTACCCCGATAATTGGCAAGAATTAGCTCGGACAGTGAAAGAGAGTCAAAATTGGTGCTGTGAATGTTGTGGTAAGAGATGCTACAAGCCAGGAGAAAGACCAGATGACTTAACCCGTTCTGAGTGGACGGCTGATATTTTGCAGGTGCATCATAAAAATCATGACACGAGAGATAATCGACTATCCAATCTGTTGTCTGTCTGCGCTGCTTGCCATCTAAATTTACATCGGGGGCGGTATAGTAGCGTTAGTGAGGGTCAGTTGTCTTTGTGGTAAGTGCGATCGCGAAGCTAGTCCTTTAGGGGAGTGTAATCGTTACTTTATTTCATTTGCTGTCCCACCAATTAGTAAATTTGTCTTTGTTATCGATAACGCGGTAATCAATTCCAATAGCTTTGAAATGTCTCTCAGCACAACCAATTTTTAATGGTTCATGGACAAATCGAAGATTCTCGGTATCGGTTGTTCCTTTAGTTTCTCTAATCAGTTCTAAGGTTTGTTTACCGTTTTCATCTTGTCGGATAATGCCCCAGTCTGGATTGTAGTTACCAATAATTTTAGGAAAATTGACCTTTTCGTATGGCGATCTCCGACTAATCAAGTAATAGCAAAACAAAGAAACGGAAAAAATGAGGGGTTGAGGACATAACCCATAAGGGATTGGTCATGGCTCAAGTCTGAGCCAAGGTATAGCTCTAATCGAGAACAGCACAAACTGAGTACAGTTGAGCTTTTGGCTCTGTCGAGCCTTGTTTGGTGAAATTTTTGAAAATAAAACTAAGGAATAAACCTATGTATACTCCAGTACTTAAAACTCAAGCTCAAACTTTCGTTCCTGCTCAATTTGTTCAACTTCAAGTTAAACAAGTTAAAGAATTAACTAATGAACAATTGGTCTTCACCATTATTAATAGTGAGATTGCTCGGTTCAAGCGTGAAAAAGTTAATGTTGATGCCAAAACAGTTAGAGAAAGTTATCAAGCTTTCTATGCTGGTTGGACTCAGCCACAACTGATGTAGGCTGCGATGAATGTAGTCCAGATTTATGACCAAACAACCAAAAATTGGCGTTTAGTCACAAGTAAAGCTGAAATCAGACAAAAGCAAACCGAATTCTCAAAAAGATATCACTTCTTTAAAAATCGTGCTGCTAATGCTGCTTAGTTAACATAGAGAGTGTTTAGTTAGATACTCTCTATCTAAAAACATCTTCATAATGAGTATTGTTGTTTAACTGACAATATTGAAACTGAAGATTAAAATAACGCTAAGTTTGTTTATATACTAACTTTTAATTGACTGACCTCTGCCAAAGCTGGTGGGGGTCAGTTTTTTTAAACTTCTACCTATGACGATTAAAAATAGGCTTTATTGGAGCCCTGGCGGACTGGAGTTGGCGATTTATTATGTTGTTATTTTGAAAATGAGTTTAAAATTTATTGCCAATATTTGCGATCGAGGTCAAGCCTATCATAATTTTTATCAATACTGTATCAGTCAATTAGTACCTAAAATGAGTTTAGATGTCTCGCGATATGCCCGCGATCGCTACCATCTGTGGCTAATTAACGAACCGAGCTGGAGCAGACAACCAAGATTAACTCCTGCTTATAATGATGCTTATTTAAATAAAGTAATTCAGTGGCTATATCCTGATTGCAATACGGCTTTAATCAGTTTCCACGGACGCCATAATAATGTTTGCAGTAACGCTCAGATAGAGCATCATCGAGATACTAGTTTTGCCTTTAATACTGCGAGATTATTAAACTTAGGCGATGTGGCTAATTTCAGCTATAGTGATTGTCGAATCAACAATAGTTCTAATGCCTGTACCAATTATTTACTCCATCCTGGTGATTTAATTGAATTTCACTGTAAGCATCTCCATGCCTGCACCTATGCCGCCCCAGGACGAATCAGTCTTGTAATGTGGCGATTAAAGCCAGAATATCAAAAGCCTATGAGTAACTAGACTTCATCTTATCTGTATCCATACTCAGGATAATAGATAATACTAAATACGCACAGGATTTAGTATCAATAGTTCGGACAATTTTTTAAGTTCCTTTTTAGCATGGCGATCTGCTGCATTTACTTAAGTTTAATGACTTCCAAAGCTCAACTTCTTTCAGATTCTTATGGTGTTTTATCAGATTCTTACGATCGAGGTCTAATCTGCTTTGGTGTCATTCCGGTAAATCGCTTAAACTGTTGCGTCAGATGACTTTGACTGGAGAAGCCGACTTGTAAGGCAATGTCCGCGATCGCTAAGTCCGTTTTCGAGAGCATCAATTTTGCTTGTTCCACTCGCTGTCCAATTACATACTGATGTGGCGAAATTCCCATTGCTTGTTTAAACAAACTCGCGAAATAAGTTGGGCTGATATTGATAACGCTGGCAAGTTCAATTAGTGATAAATCGCGCTCGAGGTGAGCGTGAATATAATCGATCGCTTGTCGCAACTGAGTACGAGTTAAGCTTCTCTTAGAAGAGGTGATGATGTGTGCCGAATCAGCATAATGTCGCAGGAGATGAACGACTAACGCTTGAGTCAAGGATTCAACATACAATTGTCCCATTATGCCACCCGATCGCACCTCAGCTAAAAGCAGCATGGCAATATGCTGAAGATTTAAGTCTTGCTGAACGAAACGGTTGACCAACCTAAATCGTACTGTATCAATTTCAGATGAATCAGCAACTTGTGCCACCAGCTTTGGCTGTAAGTGAATATTGAGTTCTGTTTGGACAGTCTCACTGGCTGGACAACGCCAGTAGCTCTGCTGCTCTGCTGGAACTAGGAGACTATCGCCTTGTTGAAAAATTGATTCGTGCCAGCGATCGTCAGATTTTTGGTTCACATAACTAGGGTAACCCATCGGTAAGATCAGCCAATGATCGGATAAGGCAGGAAGTTCTTTTTCTTCTACTTTGTCAGGAATTGAAGAATAGTGATGCTGCTCAACCAAAATGCCATTCCAGCCCAACTGCTGGCTAGACAGCGCCGAGGTTCTATTGAGTCGTTGGCTCAGTTCACTGGGTTTAAGAAGGGTATTGGTCATTGGATTTATCTTCATCTAATTGTACAAGTTAGCCTGAACAATAAATACTTCTGATTTTTTCAGCCTGTGGCATGAGTCCATCATGACGATTAAAACATTGAACTATTGTCTTGCGCTCGATGCTTCTTCCATTGGAGAGATTTTGCCAACCCAGCAAGCGCTCGATAAATGTGCAGAACTAGCAGTCTTGGTCAATCGGCACACGGATGAATTGGCGATCGCTACACCAATCGAGTTTATCGCCGTGATGGGTCACGTCAGTGCTGCTGTTGCCTCAATCTCAACCAATACTTCTGGATAG
>JAHHHZ010000015.1 GCA_019359095.1 Pleurocapsa minor HA4230-MV1
AAATCGCGATCGAGGTTCGTATGAATATATTCGATCGCCTCCTGCAACTGAACGCGAGTTAAGCTTCTATTTTGGGATGTAATGGTGCGCGTAAAGGTGGAATAGTGGCGCAGCAGATGAATGACTAAAACTTGAGTTAAGGATTCGACATATAATCGTCCCATCATGCCACCTGACTGCAACTCGGCTAAAAGCAGCATTGCCATTTTATTAAGCTGTAAATCTTGCTGACCGAAACATCTCACGAGGTCGATCCGCTTTGTATCGATTTCGGAGGCTTCAGCGACTTGTTCGATTAACTCTGGTTTCAAACAAATGTGCAGTGGAGAGCAAATATCACCTTTGCGCCGATAATAGTAGCTCGGTTGTCCAGCAGGAACAAAGAGGGTGTCTCCCCTGTAAACGATCGATCTATGCAGGCGATCGTCACGTTTCTGAATCAAACGAGTGGGTTGTCCCAGGTGTAAGTTAAGCCAATGATCCGACAGGGCGGGAAGTTCCATTTCAAAGGATGAAGAAGAACTTTGACACTGCTCGACCAAAATGCCATTCCAGTCCATTTGCCGACTGGATAACATCAGCGTTTTATTCAGCCGTTGGCTGAGTTCAAGCGAGTTGAGCGGGTTGCTTGTCATAGAGCCTGTTTTCACCGATTGTTTGCAGTTGCTAACTAAACACCTTTCAGCTTTTTTTAGCCTAATTCTGGCGCAGCAAAAGTGTTCGTCAGTCAGGAATCCAACGTGATAACCAAAACATTTAATCACGATCTTACGATCGATGCTTCTGCCATTGGAGAGATTTTGCTAACCCAGCAAGCGAGCAATTGATCAGATTCTTATGGAGTTAAACGAAATCTTCCGCAATCAGGGAGTGATTTAAGCCACTGGCGACAGTACTACCCTGAAAAACAGCGACGGCGAGCGCCTGCATTGGTGAAGTGATGTCACCTGCCGCATAAACGCCTTTAACGCTGGTTTCGTTAAAAACATTGGTAGTCTTGATTAGATTGAATTCATTCAACTCACAGCCTAATTTTTCAGCTAAGTCTGAGCGAAGCTTTTGCTTCGGTCGTATCAGCATTCCGTGACACGTAATTTTTTCGTTTGTTTCAAAAACAATGGTTTCCAGTCGTCCGTCATTGCCTTCAAGCTGGACGATTTTCTCTTCACGCACAATGATTTGATGGTTTTCCAGCAGTTTTCTTTGCTCAAGGGTCAGATCGGCTTCGCCGTTGGTGCAGAGAACTAAATCAGCACTCCAGTTTTTCAGCAGTGCTGCCATTTCCATGCCAGTTTCGCCGTTCCCGACAACAGCAAGCGGTTCGTCGCGCACTTCCCAGCCATGGCAATAGGGACAATGAAACACACTTTTGCCCCAAAATTTACCAAAGTTTTCAATATCTGGAAATTCATCAATCACCCCGAAAGCCAGCAAAATTTTGCGCGATTGTTTCATCGTACCATCCTCAAACACCACGTCAAATTGGTCGCCGAATGGTTTAATTTCCTTGACGCCGATCGCTTGAAATTCGACGCTTTTGTAGGGTTTGAGTTGGTCGCGCCCGATGCTCAAAAGTTCGTGCGGGCTGATGCCGTCGCGAGTGAAAAAACTGTGCGACTCGTCGGCGTAAACGTTGCGTGGCTTGCCTTTGTCACAGACTAACACTCGCCGGCGACCTCTGCCCAAAAGGAGTGCCGCGCTGAGTCCGGCAGAGCCACCACCGACAATTACACAATCGTAAATCTCTTTGTTTTGGTTCATCATCTTTTTCCTATCTTCTACACTGATTCAGTGATACCGTATACTGTTCAACTCTCTGTTTTCTTGCTGACTGATTGCAGTTAAACGCTAGTTTCAGTCTGCAAGTAGGTTGCTATGTAGGCTATACCAAATTTTCTCCACGTAACTGCTGCAACATAGTCAGTGAATCACCTATCGTCCGATGTTCGACAATCTTGCCATCTGCTAGTCGATCGACCTGTACGATTGAAAATTTTACCTGCTTGCCCGTCGGCGGAATCCCAAGAAACTCTCTGCGATGGGTACCCGTAAATGTTCCATGACTGACAACTTTATAGTCTTCAGCAATGACATCTTCAATTGTGTAGTAAACATCTGGGAATGTAGAGCGCGCCATCTGTAAGTGTTCGACAAAGTTATCACCGCCCCGAATGACTGCTCCTGACATTAACTGAGCAACCATATTCGGAGCAAGCAACTTCTTGGCTTGCTCGAAATTTTCTTGGTTAACAGCTTTGTAGAATTGAAGGACAATGGCTTTGTTTTGTTCTAATAACATTGAAATCTCCTTTGTTGTCTGCAATGGATTTACTCCGTTTTTGGAGTAGTGAAGGGCAAAGTTCCAGGCGGGCCTAAAATCTCGTCGCCGATCTCGGCAGAAATCCGATCAAACAGCGACATATCGGGTGTTTCTTTCTTCTCCTGCGTCCCTACTGCTGCAATCAGCCGAGCAAAGGCACTGGGCGCAGCAATCATCAACCCACGCGCTGGATAATCGCCGCTCGCGCCAACGACATGAGGTATACCAACTGGAATCAGAAAGTTTTCACCCGTGCTTAGTACGAACTTGTTCTCACCTGCCCAAACCGTCAACTCTCCTTCGATCGCGTATATATGTTCCCAATAGCGGGTGTGGCGATGGAGAGGTGTTTGCGAACCAGGTGGAAAGTAACCTTCGATTAAATCGTAATGTCCGACCGTCGTGGTGCGATCGGCAAGGATAGTGAAGCAAGAACCAAAAAGCCAGAAAGATTCCATCATGAAATTGCTCCTGTCGAGTTAATGTGTAATCGCTGTGACCGATCTAATATTTCCGCTTTATACTGTTACCGCTTACTACTTACTACTTACTACTTACTACTTACTACCTAATCTCAACCCATCAATTCAAACTTGACGATCTACTAGTCGCGTCCTGCTGCGATAATTTTTTCGGCTAAACCGCCAGGATTAGAAAACATCACCTCATGACTCCCTGGCATTTGTACGAACCGAAATAATCCTAAGCGATTGGACATTCTCGGATGCCAACCCCACTCGCCTTGAGGGAGTGCAATATCTTCACTACAGTAGAGGTAACTCTTGGGGATGGGTAGCGAGTAAAATTGTTGTAAGTCCAACTTGTCAATGAACGGTTGATAGGGTTGAGACGATAATTGTGCATAACTGGATTTAGCTAGTTCGAGATCGGCATCATTGATAAATGCTTCGCGCCAAACATCGAAAGGCATCATCATCGTGTTATCGTCCGATTCTTTCGCTAGTTGCTCCATTAACTGTTGGAGATGTGGTGGTAGGTTATCTCTAAGGCTCTCTCCATGATTCAAGATAAAGGCATCCAAGAAGATCAGCCGTTTAAGGCGATCGCCAATTTCTTCGGCAACTTTAGCAATAATCGTCCCGCCGAAACTATGTCCTAGTAGGACGATATCAGTTAAGTCTTTGCTAACAATATAATCTACTATCGATTGCGTACATTGGGCGTGGTTGACATTTTTATTCACACCTTTACCGTTTCCAGCAATTGTAGGAGCAAAAGCTTGATGCCCTTGAGCTTCTAGATGTTGGATGACCCCTTTCCAAGCAGAACCATCATGCCATGCGCCATGAACTAAAACAAAAGTTGACATTGAATAACTCCTATTATTTAGTTGCGATCAATGAGTGCGTTTAAGGGCAATTTCGGATCGAGTGCCTTACGCGCGCTGTCAACGCCTACAACGGGAAGTGTAGTAGGATCGAGCGATGATTTGTCAGATTCTTAGGTTTTTTTTAGTCCCTACTCCTCTGAAACTCTAATGATCAGCTTGCCCTGATTCGTGCCGTCAAAGAGCTTGTTAATTGTGTGGGGAGCGTTCTCCAGACCATCAATTACATCGACACGATATTTAATCTTGCCTTGAGCGTACCATTGACTTAAATCTGCTAGAGCTTCCTGGGCGCGGTCCAAATAGTCAAGGACAATAAATCCTTCGAGCTTCGCACGCTTAATCAGGATGTTAACAAAATTGTATGGCCCAGGCACTGGCTCGGTAGCATTGTACTGCGAGATGAGACCACAAAGGACAATTCGCGCTCGGAGGTTGATGAGGCTTAAGACAGCATCGAGGATTTCACCACCTACATTCTCGAAGTAAACATCGATTCCGTCTGGGCAATGCTGCTGCAAGCTTTCGAGGACAGACTCAGTTTTGTAGTTAATAGCGGCATCGAAGCCAAGCTCTTCTTTAAGCCAACGGCATTTTTCTTCGCTACCCGCAATCCCAACAACACGACATCCCTTGATTTTGCCGATTTGCCCCACCAGAGAGCCAACGGCTCCAGCAGCCCCAGAAACTACAAGCGTCTCACCAACCTTGGGCTTTCCTATATCCAAAAGACCGAAGTATGCCGTCATACCAATGAATCCAAAAAGTCCCAAGTATGCTGTTAGTGGGATAGACGGGTCTTTTGGGAACTCAGATAAGTTAGTACCGTCGGTGACTGCATAGTCCTGCCACCCCAGAAACCCCTGAACGAATGTTCCCTCTGGGAAGTTAACATTGCGAGATTGCTCGATCTTACCGATGCCGATACCCCGCATCACCTCACCAATGGCTACAGGTGGGAGGTAATTTTCTCCCTCGTTGAGCCATCCTCGGTTGGTTGGATCGAGGGATAGATAAATGTTGCGGACGAGGATCTGTCCTTCTTCTAGAGTGGGTATAGGTTCTTGCCTCCATTCAAAATTAGATTCGGCGACCGAATCTACGGGTCGCGTAGCCAGACACCACTGTCGATTTATTTTTGTTGTCATTTAAACTTCCTCCTGCATTTTTAGGCAAACTCGATTTCAGATTCTTATGGTTAAGGGCGCAACTGTTTTGGGGTCATTCCCGTAAATCGCTTAAACTGTTGCGTCAGAAGACTTTGACTGGAGAAGCCGACTTGTAAAGCAATGTCCGCGATCGCTAAATCCGTTTTCGATAACATCAATTTTGCTTGTTCCACTCGCTGACCAATCACATACTGATGTGGTGGAATTCCCATTGCCTGTTTGAATAAACTGGCAAAGTAAGTGGGACTGACATTAATAACGCTGGCTAGTTCGACCAATGATAAATCTCGATCGAGGTTCGTGTGAATATAATCGATCGCTTGTCGCAACTGAGTACGAGTTAAGCTTCTCTTGGAAGATGTGATGATGTGTGCCGACTCAGCATAATGTCGCAACAGATGAACCACTAACACTTGGGTCAGCGATTCAATATACAATTGCCCCATTATGCCACCCGATCTCACCTCAGCTAAAAGCAGCATGGCAATATGCTGAAGATTTAAATCTTGTTGACCCAGATGGTTCATAAGATTGAGCCGCGCTGGATCAATTTCAGACGCTTCAGCAACTTGTCTGACAAGGTTTGGCTGTAGGTGAATATTGATGTCCGTTGTGAACTTACTTCCTAGACAACGCCAGTGGATTGGCTGTCCAGCCGGAACCAAGAGACTATCCCCCTTACGGAAGATTGATTCATGCCAGCGAGCGTCAGATTTCTGGCTTAGAGACATGGGATGCCCCACTGGTATGATTAGCCAATGATCGGATAAGGCAGGAAGTTCAAGTTCACTTGGATTGGAAGAATATTGAGACTGTTCAACCAAAATCCCGTTCCAACCCATCTGCCGACTGGATAACACTAGAGATGCACTCAAGTGTTGGTTGAGTTCGATCGAGCTAGTCAGGGAGCTAGTCAGGGAGCTAGTCATGGGGTTTGTCTTCATCTAATAGTTCGCAGGTTAGCTTGAAGAATGAATACTTCTATTCTGATTTTTTCAGACTGATTCTATTGCATAAGTTCATCGTAGACTCGATCGACTTTGGCGTGAATATACAAAACTTGCAGATGATTGCCTAATCCTCTCAAACAAGGCGTTAATTCAGGAAAAGATTTTTTACTTTCATGAACTAAGACAAAAGTTGATATTGGATAACTCCTACATTTAGTCGCGTGAAGCGAAGCTATCCCGTAGGGAATCGCTAAGTGCGATCAATTAGTGCGTTTGAAGGCAAGTTTGGATCGAGTGCTTTTCGCGCGCTGTTAACGCCCACAACAGGCAATGTACTAGAATCGAGTAAGCCAAGTTGAACCAAGACACTCGCCTGATCCCAGTAGATGTGTTCGTGGGCTAGCTTGTCGTCACGGAACTGAACGATCGCTACCACTGCCACTTCAATCCGTTTTCCTGTCGGCGCAATACCAGGTAGCATCCAATCTATTTGAACGGGATGAGTGAATTTAAGCACCATTTCATCGACGAGGCGATCGTTTCCAATCGTGCGCGAGATCGGAGTTAGCTCGGTGTCTGGTGCCATCTGTGGAATGAAGTATTGAGAATAAAACTCGCGTAGTGCTGGTTTTCCTACTCCCCCAGTCATTACTGGAATGTTGTTAACGTAAGCATCCTCAACCATCGTGACGAGGGTATCTTCAGTGTTGTGAGTGTCAAACTCGTACCGCAAATGCTCTTCCCAGAGTTCTTGTAAAAACTCCTGGGCTGGTGTCAAGTTAGTAGTTGTCTTTTTATTTGCTTGTTCGTCTACAGTTTGTTTGTTGACCATGTTAGATTCTCCTTTTTATCTATCTTTAGTGTATTGAGTTCCAATGCTTGACTTCTTTCAGATTCTTACGATGATTTGTCAGATTCTTATCTAAATATTTCCTCTTTATACTGTTGCCGATTTGAGCGATCGCAGGTCACTGATTATTCCTGCTGAAGAAAGTCCAGTAACACGGGATTGACCCGATCTGCATGAGTCCAGTTGATGACGTGTGGTTCGCCAGAGATGACAACAAGTTGACTGTTTTTAATTAGCTTCGGGAGTCTTGCTGCGGTGGACTCAAAAGAAAAAACTCTTGAACTTTTTCCCAGTCTCCAAGTCACTCATTCTCTCAGTTCAGTCATAACAAGCAAATTAGAGGTAGCAATTTCAATCGAGGAGCGGTCTATTGAAAATGGTGCAAGATATGAGTTAAATTAACTCGCTCGCGTTTACATTTGGATCGAGGTCGCCACCCGTGTTGTACCCATAATCAAACACGCCTGGAGAGTAAACATCTGCTGGGTCGCCATTTGCCCCACTCGTCGTCCCGTATTCTAAACTCAACTTTAATACCTCTCCTTCTCCAGCCAAAAAGCCTTTATTAGAAATGTAAATATCGCCATCAGAACCGATTTCTAAACCCGTTGGATTAATTAGCTCGTCATCTGCGATTGTAGTGCGAGTTTTACCATCTGGAGACATATAGATCAGCGCACCTTCGTCGCTTCCATTCGAGATCCCGTCTGCGTCATATTCTAAGACATATAGACCACCAGACTCATCAAAAGCTAGATCGGCGATATTTGTAAACCCTTCTGCATAAACCTCTGGCTGACCTTCGGCATTAAGCCGATAAACTTCTGCTGTTTCTGCTTGAAAAGGAGCCCCAGTCAACTCACCGACATAAAAAGCACCATCAGGGCCGACTGCGATCGAGGTAGGAACGGGCTGCCGTACTATTTCTTCACCCGTAAGCGGATCGGTTGTGGTAGTAGTGGGAAAGACGGTTTCTAAAGTTGGCTCGCCACCAAAGGCTCTTTGACTGAGCAGATCGTTGCCACCTGCATCAATGACATAGGCTGTATTATCTTCAATCAGCAAGTCATAGAGGTTGGTAATCACATCTTGCCCATCGGGATTGTTGTTTTGTTCGTAAACGCCAAAATCGGTCAATCTTGTCCAAGAAGCACCGCCGTCAAAATTATCGATCGCAATTAAATGGCTAAAATCAGTCACTTGTAAAAGGCTGTCTCGATTGGCTGGATTGCTGGCAAGCCCAACAATTCCATAAGCATTTCCATCGGCATCAAACTCAAGATCGTTAATACCTGAAGCATCGGAGCCATCGGGTAATGCCAGCGATGGTAGTCCAGTTACAACTCGTTCCACATCTCCGTTTTGAATGCGGGTAATTGCACCTGTTGCGCCATAGGACAAAAACGCCCCTGGTTGACTTGGAGACGGAACACTAGCTCCTGTTCCCCCTCGTCCTGCTTCGGTAACATAAAGTGATCCATCAGAATCAAAGCTCAGCTTGCGTGGGCCATCCAGATTAGATGCCAGCACCTCAATTTGCGATATTTGTGGTGTTTTTACGGTTTCAGACATGATTTTCTTACTTTGAATTTACAACGATTTATCTTCGGTAGCGGACTTGAAAAATCGCCAGAATTTCGTTCTACCTACCTAAAATTTAATTAGTTTCAATACTCGATTTCTTTCAGATTCTTATGGTGATTTATCAGATTCTTATGAAGTTAGCGACCCTGTTTCGGTGTTACTCCAGTCAATCGCTTAAACTGTTGCGTCAAGTGGCTTTGATTGGAGAAAATCACTTATAGTGTAATACTAGCGATCGGCAAGAATGGTGAGGCAAGAACCAAAAAGCCAGAAAAATTCCATCATGACATTACTCCTATCGAATTAATGCGTAATCGCTGAGAGGCGTTGCTGATTTAAAGTCTGAAACCGATAAGTAAACTGTTCGTCCTAAAGGATACCGCTACGCATATAGCTATAAGCTATAAGCTTTAGGCATCTATTCCTGCATCGATATCTTGAATAAATTGGCTCAGACCCTCAAAATAAACCTGCTGATCGTCGTAAATTGCCAAGTGACTGCCCTGTGGACAAAAGAGATAGCGTCCCTGACTAACCGTTTTTGCCATCCATTCCAGATGTGCAGGGTTCATCGTGTCGTATCGGCTGCCGATCGCCAGCATCGGTACAGCGATCTTGGCTAAGTCGGCAGTCCGATCCCAGTTTAAGAGCTTTCCCTTGACACCCAGTTCAGCGGTACATAGATGTCTTGATTAAGGTGTTTGAAGGTGCGGTTTAAAGGCTCTGGCCACTGTTCGGGTGGCATTCGTAGCACATGATGAACATAGTGGTGTGGAATCAAGAGTTCCATGTAGCGCGGATTGTTATAGTCTGCTTGCGCTTCTATCTGCTCGATTTCAGCTAAAATCTCTGGAGCGATCGCTGGCATTAGCACCTGCTTGGCGTACTCGTTGTAAGCGGGGATACTGGTCATCATGTTGGAGATGATTAGTCCTTTCAGGTGTTGTTGATATTTCAGGGCATACTCGATCGCCAGAATTCCACCCCAGGAATGTCCATAGAGATAGAAATTGTCTCGATCCAATCCCAGATGTTGGCGTACCTGTTCGACTTCTTCTACAAAGCGGGGCAGTTCCCAGAGATCTGGCTCATCGGGGCGATCGCTGTAGTAAGAACCCAACTGATCGTAGTAGTAGTATTCAAAACCAGCCTGGGGAAAGTAGCTGTCAAACGCCTCCAGATACTCGTGGGTCAATCCAGGGCCACCGTGTAGGAGCAGCACTTTGATGGTCGGGTGATTACCTACCCGTTTCGTCCAGACTCGGAATGTCCCTTTTGGCGTCTCGATAGGAATCATCTGCACGCCACCACTGAGAAGATCGTGGCGATTCACCTCAGAAAACTCGCGAAGCAAACCGCGTTCATCTAAATCGGTGTTCATATTTTATGTCTCGGTTAGTAGAAAGTTGCTAATTGATTGTTGAGTGATGCAACTAACCCAGTGGTGTCACTCCGAAGCCAGGGTATTGTGGCAGCAGTTCCGCCGTTTCTTCTGGAGTCAGCATCTTGACTCCGTACTTGGCAGCCAGCGCGACCGCCTCTTCAGGATCAGACTCTGCATAAGTCGCTATATGTGCAGGGATTTCCATACTGGTTGCTGGACTCGACATCGCTTCAAAGTATCCGTCCAGACCTCCTGGTTGTACCCAAGCTAGGAAATGGAGGGGCGATAGGAAGTAGAATGCGTGCGCCTGCATTCGGGGAAGGAAGACCATTTCGCCCGCCCGCGCTATTTTCACCTGACCCATACAGTACACCTCTAGCTCACCTTCTAGAATGTAAAACACCTCATCCTGGTCATAATGGAGATGGGGCGGTGGCTCTGCTCCTGGTACCGTCCGAATCTCCAGAAGTAAGGAACGGTTTTCGGTCTCGGCGGAGGTTGCGAGAAAAGTCATCAGACCACCCATATAAGATCGGGTAGTTTCTATGACTGCGCTACGAACGAAAAAATCTGCTACTTGGTTCATGATTTTACCTCTAATTATTGATGTGAAATATTAATGTGACTGTCGCGATGGCATACCCGCCTACAGTAGGCGATCGCGATCGCTTTTGTAGCAACTTCAATCTTTGTGGTGCAAGTCTTTTACAGTTGTACGTTATCTATATTTGCTGGGTTGGCATCTCGTCGTTAGCCATCCAGCAAACGCCCGCTATCGACCGCTTCCACAAAGAATCCCTGATGCTGGGCTGCCACCGTTTCAAAGCGTTGTACCGCTTCAGGACTCAACGGGCTAATCTCGTCCTCAGGTCTCACCAGGACTCCGACCTCGTTGAAAATGGCTTCATGGTAGTAGGTTGATGTGGAAAGGAATCTCGCTGGTCGATCCGAACGATTGGTGCAGCCGTGCGGTGCATTTATCGGCACATGCACACTCTCACCTTCATCACACCTGAGCCACTCCTTCTGGCTATCGCTGCCAATCCGTTCAAAATCCAGAGTTCCGTCGAGGACATAGAAATACTCTGGATATGGGTGGGTGTGTAGAGGAATACCTTGACCCGGAACCAGTTCCGCCTCGTAGACGCTGAAAGCATAACCCGTATCTTTGGCTTTGATCTTCCAGTTCATCCGCAGACCAAGGACATCCATCAACTCCCCCTCATCTCGATAAATCTTCCGCAGATTGTGATCCGCTAGTGCGACAGAGTAGTTAACTTTCATAATCAGTCTCCTTTTACAGTTCTGTAATTAGCATTTCTCAAACAACATAAAGCATTGACTCATCAGCAATGAGAATTTTCAGTTAAGTCTTCTTCAATTTGTTCTAACTGAAGTGTAGTAAAGACCAGCGCTTGATTGCTTTCAGATTCTTACAATGATTTATCAGATTCTTATGGTGCTTCTTTCAGTGATAGTGAACCTGTTTCAATGCCGTTCCAGTCAATCCCTTAGAAATTACCTATTCAAAGCTTTATTAGATTCTTATCAGGTTAGCGAACTCAAACAGCGGTGATTTCAATAACGATTTGCCTCAATCTTGCTAGGCTCCTGGCTTGAGGTTAAGCGATCGCGCTCATTCAGAAGTTCTTGCAGGTAACGACCATAGCTATTTTTAGCCAGAGGTTGAGCTAATTACAACAATTCAGATGAGTCAACATATCCCAAGCCATAGGCAATCTCTCCCAATAAGCACTTCCCTTAACCCGATTCTTCAAACGGTTGATCGCTCAGGAACACACGCTTCGATCAGTTTCAGCACCTCTATATCTGTGTTGTGGCTGGCGAACTCCCGTGCCAGTTCCTTTGCCCGCTGGCGATACACTGGGTTGTCGAGCACCTCTCTCGCCGCTGCACGTAGGCTCTCTGCCGTGGGCTGATTGGTTTTCAAGTCGATGCCAACACCCGTCCACTGTACATGCGCCGATACTTCCTCCTTGTCTTCTGTCATTCCTGCCGAAACGATCAGAATCCCCTGTGCCAATGCCAAATTCACCGTGCCATATCCGCCGTTCGTGATCAGCAGATCCACACTCGGTAGAATCAACTCATAGGGCAGAAACGATGCCACATGCGCATTTGCTGGAATCTCGATCAAAAGTGACTCACTCGGTTGTTCTCCTGTAGTTGCTACAACAGTGACATCTTCTTCAGCAAGAGCAGTCAACGTCGGACTGATGAGTTGACGGAGATCCCGGTTAGCGACTATTCCCTGAGTGACAAGCACCAGGCGCTTTGTCCGATCGAGTTCATGCCACCAGGTTGGCAGTTCATGCTGTTTTGGAGGCACAGGTAACAGACCAACATGATGCACTCGCGAAGATAAATCTTCTGAATACTGGAAACTCTCGATTCCTGTTTGCAGAAAAAGATCGGGCAGAACAGTCATGCTCTCTAGAGGGGAACACGGTAGCGGAGGGCAACCCAACTCGGCGAGTGCCTTGTCCATCGCAGCCTTGCTTGGCTGATGAAACACCTCCTCTCGTCTCTCATGTTTTGCCAACTGCTCTTGCTTCGTCATACCCGGTCGGGGTGCGCTGTTCTTAGCGGTAAACGGATTCAGCAGCGTCACGCCTAGATGGACGATCGCCGGACGTTCCTCGCGTTTCCCAAGCAGCAGCGGCAGCGTCCCAAAGAATGCTGCGTCTGCCAAAATCACATCCGCCGGAAAATCTTGCAGTGCTTGCCTCAGTCCTGCTGCTTGACTGCCGATCTGTTTCCCAAAGTAATATTCGAGATCGAAGGCTTGTATCTCCATGCTCGGATTCTTCGTTTGCCTTTTTGGAAGCTCCATGTGAGCCATTAGATCGGCAAAGCTATTGGTTTCTGGAAGCTCCGGAATAAATGGTACCCCTGCCGCCTCCACCATCGACTTCAACTCAGGTGCCGTCTGTAGGACGACCTCGTGATTGTGTTTGATCAGAATGTTGGCGACTGTTAGCAGTGGATTCAAATGGCTCGGAGCAGTCGTTGATGCAATTAATATCTTCATTGGAAATCCTTCAGTGTTACTAATCGACAATCAGAAATTAACTTGCTGTATATCCACCGTCGATCAATAAGGGTTGTCCAGTGATGTAGCTTGCAGCATCAGAGCAGAGAAACACAACGGCTTGAGCAATCTCTTTTGGCTGACCGATGCGATGCATTGGAACCATAGCTGCAAAACCATCAGCCGTAGTACCCCACTTGCTAATGACGCGATCGATCATTTCAGTTTCAATAACACCAGGGTTAACTGCATTAATCCGAATGCCCTGCTTGGCATAGTCCAGTGCTGCCGATCGCGTGAGTCCCATGACGGCGTGTTTACTCGCGTTGTAAAGAGAGCTTCTTGGAAACGCAATCACCCCCGCAGTCGAGGAGGTATTGACGATCGCTCCAGATCCTTGAGACAACATCTGCTGAATTTCATATTTCATGCACAGGAACAATCCCCGGACATTGATCGCCATGAGTTGCTCAAAATCTTCAATAGATTGTTCATGCAAAGGTTTAACGAATCCTTCATCGCCTGCATTGTTGAAGGCGCAATCGAATCGCCCGTAGGTTTCAACAGTCTTTTGCACTAACGCTTTGATATCTTCCTCATTTGAAGCATCGGAATGGACATATAAACATTCAGCGCCTGTTTCACGAATCAGTTTGGCAGTTTTCTCACCTTCTGCATCACGTCTACCTGAGAACACGACTTTTGCTCCAGCAGCACCGAACGCGATCGCGGTTGCTCGACCAATGCCCGAAGTTCCTCCAGTGACTAAAGCTACCTTATCTTCTAGCATCATGATAGTTACCTCTTGTTGTGAATGGTTGTATCGCTTTTGATCGTCATTTCCTGAACTCGATTTACATTCCCTAATTCTGCACTATCGATAAATTGCCTATGAACGAAACACTAGCACTGCAATTCGTCAACTCAGACAAGCTTTAAGTTAGCCGAACTGTGAAGATAATTGCAGCGTAAAGTTTATAATGCTCTAATGTGTATCAGTTTGCGGCTGGCGCTTCATTCCCCAAAATTCATAACCAG
Organism: Pleurocapsa minor HA4230-MV1; assembly: GCA_019359095.1. Lineage (NCBI taxonomy): Bacteria > Bacillati > Cyanobacteriota > Cyanophyceae > Pleurocapsales > Pleurocapsaceae > Pleurocapsa > Pleurocapsa minor. The sequence goes on from JAHHHZ010000015.1 coordinate 13,696, forward strand.
CAAATGTTTCTTGGTGAGCAATCTCAAAGCCATGTCGCTGATAGAACCGCACATTAGCAGTGCTAGAACCTTCTAAATAACAAGGTATATTTGACCGATCGGCTGCTTGCAACACAGGTTGAAGTAACTTGCCGCCAATTCCTTGACCTTGGCATTCGGGTGATACGCCCAGCATTGCTAAATACCAGTGCGGTTCTGGGGTAATTTGGCTATGCAATTGGATCTCTGTGATGTTCAATGCAATCCAGTCTTTGATTCGACCCCAGCGCATGTAAAAAGGAACCGTGAGCAATCCTGATGTCATAGCTTGCCACAACTGAAATAAAGTTATTTGAGAAGCCTCTGGAGGCAACCAGATTGCCACACCTTTTAAATCTTCGGTTGTATAGATCTGATTGTAAGGTTGTGCATAGTTCAATAGTGCTTGACTGATGCGCTTTAGAGTAGCCAGTTTGGCAGAACTCTCTTTGGGTAAGAAATTTGCCAAGAGCGGATCTTGGCTGAAAGCGGCTGAGAGTTGCTCAGATGCAACCACAAAATTTGATGAGTTCAACTTGTTGATGTTCATCTTGATCTATTACCTGAATATAGCGATTATTCTCAATCCTTCAACGAATAGAACTACCCTCATTTGCAAGTCTTTTATCATCAAGGATATATTCCCCGCGAAACTGCTGCATCATAGATAGTGCATCACTTTGCTTGAGTAAAAGTTGCTTGCATGGGTGTACAAGTTGTTAATGGTCGGTACTGAAATAGGAAAGGCTCCCGGAACACTACTCTTACCCCTATTCGCGATCGCTGGCGCGATCAATCAATGTATTTGAGGGTAAGTTCCGATTCATCAACTTCCGCGCACTGTCAACGCCTACGATGGGTAGATTTGCAGAATCAAGCAAGCCGAGTTGAACCAATACACTCGCCTGATCCCAGTAGAGGTGTTCATGAGCGACCTTGCCATCCCGAAATCGAATAATGGCAACCACTGGTACTTCAACTCCTTTCCCGGTCGGAGCAACACCGGCTAGCATCCATTCCATCTGAATCGTATGAGTGAACTTAGCCACCATTTCATCGACCAGTTGATCCGTCCCGATCGTGCGCGAAATTGGAACTAGCTCGAAGTCTGGCGGGATCTGTGGAATGAAGTATTTGGAATAAAACTCACCCACTGCTGGTTTTCCGACTCCTCCGGTCATGACCGGGATGTCGTTCACGTAAGCATCTTCAACCATCGTCGCGAGAGCATCTTCAGTGCTGTGAGTGCCAAACTCGGACTGTATATGTGCTTCCCAGACTGCTTGCAAGGCTCCCTGGGCAGGGGTCAAGCTAGGAGTCGCCTGTTGATTGTCTGCTTGATTTACAGTTTGTTCTGTGACCATGTTAATGTAATCTCCTGATTGGTAGTGTTGACTGTATTGTCTATGCTGGCTTTGTCTACAGCTTACTGAGTTCCAATGCTTGACTTCTTCCAAATTCTTACGGTGCTTTATTAGATTCTTATTGCGCTTGAACAATCGAACTTAACTTACACTGCTTTAATCGATCTCCTTGTATATTGAGGGAAGGTAAAAAGATTAGAGTTAATTTTGTAATGATGTTTTAACCAAGTCGGCTGCCTTTTCGCCAATCATGATCGTAGGTGCATTCGTATTTCCGGTTGTAATGGTTGGCATGATCGAAGCATCAACGACTCGCAATCCTTCAACACCCTGTACCCTTAGTAATGAGGCGATTGGCGACCACGCAGCCTGCTAAGCCTGTACCGATCGCAATGTAATCGTAGTGAATCATAAAAACCTCGATAGTCCATCACGATCGTGCGGTTCATCGAAATTGATGATTGGCCCCTTTGGTACAATTTGATTGGGATTAATGTCAGTCATACTCGCGTAATAGCCGTGCTTAGCATAGTCTAGATTGCAGGTTGCTTTGAACTCAGGACGCTGATAGAGATCTTTGAGATAGTTCCAAAGGTTCGGATAGTCAACAATCCGCCGCAGATTGCACTTAAAGTGACCGTAATACACTGAATCGAAGCGATACAGCGTTGTGAACAGGCAAATGTCAGCTTCAGTCAGTTGAGTACCGCATAGATAGCGCTGCTGGCTGAGAACCATTTCCCATCGGTCTAAATGCTCGAAGAGTTGAGTGACTGCTTCTTCGTAGGCGACTTGTGAAGTTGCAAAACCAGCGCGATAGACTCCAATGTTGATGGGTAAATAAATTGAATTGATCGTTTGATCAATCTTTTCGCGTAGGTTGTGTGGGTAGAAATTGATGGTTTGGGTTGAGAATGCTTCAAACTCTACATCAAGCATTCGCATAATTTCGAGAGAATCATTGTTCACAATGGTTTGCTTCTGTTTGTCCCACAGTAATGGAACTGTCACTTTTCCAGTGAATCTTGGATCTGCTTTCAGATAAATCTCTTGCAAATATTGAGGGCTGTCGGGTATTGCTTCTGAAGCTTGAGAAAAGCTCCAACCCCGATCACCCAGAATGACATCTGCGATCAACACTGAGACCGTATCCTTCAATCCTTTCAGTTCCCGCATAATCAAGGTTCGATGCGCCCACGGACAAGCTAAGGAAACATAGAGATGATAGCGTCCTGCTTCTGCTTTGAATCCGCTCGAACCGTCGGCAGTGATGCGATCGCGAAACGTTGTCGGTTTCTCATGAAATTTACCATTCTGATCTTGATCATTGCGCTCAGTGATCCATTTCCCTTTGACCAACATTCCTAATGCCATTGTTTTCTCCTACTGTAATTTAGTCAATGTACAAAATTAGTCGTTGCTAAGGAACGAACCGCCAAAGCTTCCAGCCATCTCTGATTCGAGTTATGGATGAGGTTAGGCGCAAACAACTTGAGTAGACGTGGAACAATTCCACGCAGCGTTTCTGCACTCAAAACGCGACAGCCGTTGGGGGTTGGAGTGATGAGCCAAATGTGGTAGGCTTGCAGTCCTGTTGCTCTCCCGTCCCAGGCAATCCGCTGATTCGGCACGAATTCTTTCACTTTCACTGCGCTGGTCACGCCGCTAGCAGTGAAAGTGAAAGCCACGTCCTGAGACAATTTGCGGGAACCGTCCTGGATACGAACATTCGACAAGGCGGGTTGCCAGGTCTGCCAATCCGCAGCGGTAATGAGACGATCCCAAACCTCCGCAGGCGACGCTGAAATGTCTATTGTGCTAACAACGTGAACTGGAGAGCGGCTCGGATCGTACTCTGCTGGAAAACGAATCGAATCTGTGTTCATAGTGTGTTCCTCATTTGTGTTTGAACTATCTTATTAATCATTGCGATCGAGCAAACTGCTGAAGGATGATGTGTGGAGAATGCCACGGATATTTAGATCAATCATGCGGTTCCACTCATCGACGCAAATGTTGTAGATGATTACCGAATGGGCGGTGTAATCGTTGCCCAACGTTCAGCCAGTTTGCCCTCTGCTAATCTCCAAAGCACAAAGCCCTTAAACTCACTTTTCTTTCCCGTCGAAGCATCGGTTCCGCGCCAGGTGCATCGCATCATCACCTTATCCCCTTCAGCGATCGCGTCCTCAACTGTAACGTGTAAATCGGGATACTTTGCGTATGCCTTCTCCATCGTCTGCTTAACCAGTTCGGGACTCACCAATCCTACAAAAGGTTCTTCGTGATCGATAAAGTCAGATGCGAAGTTTTGGTAAGCAATGGCAGAATTCTTGCGGTTCACAATCTCCTCAAAGTGATTGCGAATGAATGTTTTATTCTGTTCAAGTGTTTGTTCCATGATGTGAAAGAACTCCATGGTTTGCTAGTTGTGTAATGTTCTATCTATCTGAAGTGTAGTAAGTCTCAATACTTGACTATTTTCAGATTCTTATGGCGATTTGTTAGATTCTGATGGTGAAGGGCGCACCTGCTTTGGTGTCATGCCAGTGAATCGCTTAAACTGTTGCGTCAGATGACTTTAGCTAGAGAAACCGACTTGTAAGTTTAGCAGATATTTGGAAGTAGTTTTT
>JAHHHZ010000016.1 GCA_019359095.1 Pleurocapsa minor HA4230-MV1
AAGTTGACTAAGTTAAGTATACATTATATCAGATATAATGTATACTTAACTTAGTCAACTTAACCTTTGTGATAGGAATATCTTATACTTGACTTTTTAGACTGGAGATACGATTTTTAGCCTTTGCTGGCATGTTGCATAGTTGCACTGAGCTGGCGTCAAATCTCTTAACCTTTGTCCTGTATAGCTTATAGGCGTTGCATGTATATATTGCTTTTTGCTCTATTTGTCTTGTTTCGGGGATCGATACATATTTCTTATACTTACTTTCTTATCTTATTAAATATTTCTATCTTTTATCTTGTTCTTATCTTACTCGTATTAAATATACTTATCTTAATTGCTTGACTTTTTATTTTATGTAAGAGATAATAAATGTAGAGATTAAGCAAATTACTCGCTTCAGTTTTCAAATCTCCCTCTCTACAAAGCTTTAAAGAATGTTTACTATGAATTACACCTCATTTATTAACATTTTCGATTTTTTTGTCAGTTGCTACGTTTATGGTTGTTTGACTTATATTTTGCTCCTGTTTTCGGTTCAACTGTATCATTCTCTGTTAATTGATTGTGAGGCTCTCGATCGCTCAATTGAAAGCGTTGACACTGACTTCTACTCCCAAGTTAAAGATCTCCTCGACCCCTCTACAGAAGATGTTTTTGAACCTATTTTTGAATCAATGACGCTTCGGGAACTCCGTACCCACATCAAAGAAAATAAGCTGCACCAGAAGATTCAAGATCGTCTTGGCAAAACAGTATCTAATGCTTGTAAACATGAGCTTATCGAAGCCTTGAGCTAAATCGCCTTTTTACTTCTTGCTTTGTCAACTTATTCTTACTTACCTTTTTTAAAATCATGTGCTTATCCGATTGTTCAAAATGCAAATATCTCGATCGCAACCCCCATCATTCAAGCGACATCTTATGTAGTCTAGAACCCGCTTATGCTGGTATGTGGAAGCGTTTAAAAGATCTCGATGAGTATAGTCTTAATTGCCTTCCTGTCGATAATTGTCAAGAGTTCGAGTTAGATCCCACCTTTGAAGAAAAGACGATCGCCTTATCCTTAAACTTTTTTGATTGGCAAAAGCTAGAGCGAGAAACTTCTAATCCTACTATTGGCAAAGCTTTGAGAGATACGATAATCGAGCTTAATCTCGCTCTGACTTGCGAGAATTGGCAAGCGATCGCTAATTCTACTTCAATTCCTAATGTCCGTGTAACTTTGGAGGAATCAGGATTTAAACCTCATCGAGATCCTTGGATTGATGTTGATTCTTCCTGTATTGACGCTGTTGCTTATCTTGAACCAGAAACGTCCTTGAAAATTCGCTTTAATTCGGGCTGTATCTATCAATACGACCATTTACCCCATAATGTCTTTTTATCCTTCTTAGATGCTGATTCTCAAGGACGTTTCTTTAATCGCAACATCAAAGATGCTTACCCTTACAGACAACTTTAAATCTTTTCTTGCTTAACTTATATTAATTACTTGACTTTTTAAGTTAAGCATGAGATGATATAGAAGTAGAGAAAAGCAAAACAAACATTCTACAAATGACAAGCCCCCAAAGACTGCTACTAACAGTTTCGGGGGAAATGAACACAATACACGGTGAAAGTAAAATGTCTCAAACTATCTTAGCTCAGTCCACCGCCTCACTTCAACTTCAAGTTTACAAATACTCTCTTATTCTCTCCAACGACACAGGCGACACAGAACAAACAATAGCAGCTTTTGAATCTGTGCCTACTTCTATTGATTGGCAACCCTGGCTTGATAACTGGGCAATTCTCGGCTATACACTTCAAGGTGAACCTCAGCTAATCAAGTCCCACTAAGTCAATAACCAACAAAGAGCGATTGCCTTTGAGTTAAAGGCGATCGGACGCGCCAGCTAATCCTTTAGGGAATAAGGCGCGGGCGAATCTCTCCATCTTTTACTTACTTATCTTTTCAGGCAGATTAATCATGACAAATACCAGTGCTACTACCACAAATGTCCGCGTTATCGATCTAAGTGAATGTCTTGCTGATATTACCGCCAATACTATCTACAACTCAGAGCATAATTTATTACCCTCTGACATCTTTGAGGATGTCATTCTACAGGCTATTAATGATTTAATCGATGATTTTGCTCTTGACCCCCACAATTACCTTAAAACTCATCACCAAGAGCAAATTGACACTATTGCTCATGATTATTTAGACCGAGATTTAGATAAATCTGAGCTTAATTTTTACTTCGGCGAACACATTTAATCAAGCGATCGCCTAAATCATTACTCATTTAGCAACGCCAGTTTTTCCCTCATGCCTCAAATCACTGTGTTTAATCTTTCTCATTCACCAACAATAATCGATTGCTACATTATCTCTAATGAGCTATTTTCTGAACTTGCTAGTCTTTGCTCCGTTTTTCAACTCAATCAAATTTCTCTTACTTTTTTAGAAGAATTGCAGAAGCGATTTTTACTTTTTCTCAACAGCAATTTTGACTCTGAAAACGCCAAGTTACAGGCTTTACATCAATTTCCTTGGTATCTCGATTTAATTCAGTTACTCGAATCTTTGTATCACCTCGATACTGATGAATTAATTATTGAGCTTACCTATCTTTAATCTTATCTCTTCATTAAACTGCAATCCGTAGGGTAGGCGAAGCCAATCGCCATATTTAAAGCGATCGCACTTAATGCATTGCTCATTTTCAATTAACTTGATTCTTTTTAACTCATGAGTCTTAATCTACCTTCTTTTCTTTCTTTTCAAGCATCTTCTATCCTTGCTCAACTTGCTCAAGCTTACGGTTTTGATTTATTCGACTTTCAAAGTAATATTTATTTAAGGTTAGAACAAAAAGGCTATATGCCCTTGGTTCTTGAACGTCTAGAGCCACACGTCATCAGTCTTAGTCATTATTATCAACAAAATGGTGACTTAATGGCTGACCCTGATCTTACCTTTCTTGTTCGTCCTTCTGTTGACAATCAAACACTCTTACTCTTTCCTCTCATGTATCGCCTAGATGGGCTAGGTCTTTATCAGGAGCTTGCCTTTCTTAATGACCAACGCGATCAAATTCTTTCTTTTAAATCCCGTTCTATGGCTGATGTGGCTAGCTTCTGTAATCAATGGGCTATCAATATTCAAGCTCAACAGTGGTTTTTACCCTCTGGTTCTAACCCTCAAGTCTCTGTTACTACTAGTTAACCAAATAAGCGATCGCTTTCTTTAACTGCGATCCCGAAGGGTAGGCGGAGCCTAATCGCTTACCTAGTATCTTTTAGAGTCAATCCCTTTTCACTTCTTTTTTTCCATCATTATTGAAGGAGCAGATAAACAACCTGACCTTTTTGAGGATTTATTCCCCTGCTATCATCTTCTGGCTCATTGCGGGGCTAAGGACTTCGATGATTCTCAACCCGTAATCACTATCCTCTTTCCTGATGAGGCTTAATTTAATAGATGAAAAAAGAACCAATTTGCCAACTGTGCAATGGACAGATGATCTATTACACCTACATAGCTGGGGACGGGTGGACATATACTACTTGCCCTAACTGTAATCCTGCTGACCCTTGGTACAGAAAGAAGCCTTCAGAACCGACAAAAACCAAAAAACCCCACCAATGATAATCAATAGCGCTCGCGCGAGATCGCTTTTAATCCTGCACATTTTTAAAAATATGACTCACACTATCGTCAAATTTAAGCGTCCTTTATATTCTGAACTACTAGAAGTAGCACGAGATTTTGGTTTCACCGTCAATGAAACAACTAAAGTAGCAGAAAATAGCTGTAATTTGGTTACCAAAACAATTAACCTATCAAATAAAAACTGTATAGCTTTATCTCATGAATTATGGCACATTTTATTTTATTACTATCAAAACATTTTCCGAATAAAACACGAACAATCAATTGTTTGTGTCAAATTTAAACATCAATGGCTCAAAGTTAACTATCCCGCTACTCTTGGCTTCGTACAATTTTATTATCAGCCTGACGAACTATACGAAGAATATATCTGTTTTACTCTAGAACGAGAGTTAAAATTACTAATCGATTTAGCCAAAACCTTACCAAAAAAACCTAACTATTTGCGATACAAACGGTTTTGCTCTGGGGGCGTAGGAACTTTTTTGGTGATTATGTTGGCTGCTATTTCTGCCCATCTTTTACTTACTTATCTTTTTAACTCTATTCCTACTAAGGTGAACCTTTGTACTGACTCGGCTGCTGTCAAAGTCGAGCGCGAAAACCTCTTTACTCAATTACTTTAATTATTGAGCTTACCTATCTCTAATCTTATCTCTTCATTAAACTGCGATCGCTCTTGATACACCTTGTTCTTTACTATGGCTATGACTCTCAAACCAATTCTTAAAACATCCTCGAAATCTACTACAGATTATACTGAGATTGAATCTGAACTATCTTTATCTTCGATACCTTCTCATCTTCAACAGCGTCTTAACCGTCTTGGTATTCATCCCGATCATCGGCTTGTTAACGTCATCGCACAATATCATTCCTCTCAAGTCTGGGCTGCACTCAATCATGTTGAGGCTAACTTTGAATTGATTAAGTCTCCTAAAGCTGTCTTTCTCTATCAATTACCCAAACAACCTCTTGAAGAGAATCAACCTTTATTACCTGTCTACACTGCTAAGGATTTTCCTGGTTTCACTCTCCAACACCTTAAATCTATGTATCCTGTGAGTTGGCAATCTGCTGCAAAACACTTCGGCATCCCTCTTTCGTGATAGACATTCTAAATCTACCATTTAAATTAAAAATCATGTCTCAATATTTTATCGCTGGATTTGAAGATCACCATCAAATTATTATCGGTTGGGATCAGCCAATGAGAACTTTTTTCGTATCTGTTGTCGATACTGTTGCTGAAGAGAAGGAAGAAGGAGAATATGTTCTTTTATGGTTAGGCACAAAATACGACGAATACAAAGATATCAATGATCTAGCAATTTCTTTAGCTGATTACGCCATTATTCCTGATGATATTATTATTCAATGCCAGCAAGATGCTCTGGTTTCTTTTTCTCCTACTCCTCTCCAACAATTAACTGAAGATGTGTTTCATGAAAATTAAACACCGACGGCATTCCTTGAAACTAAATAGCGATCGCCTCTCTTTCCGACTTTACTGACAGTTCAGTTCACCCTCTTTTTTCAGTAACTATTGCTCTGACACCACATTAAGAAAATGGCAACTAACTTTAAGCTTTTGCAAGCTTGTAGCAACAATTTTTTAACTACCCAGATACCTGACAATTTTCTTGATTTGGATGAGTTTCAACAGTACCAGTTTCTTAGCACTCATGCTTGGCAACCTGTTGAAAATTTATCCCCCGATAACATTTGGCAGTTGATTGAATCTTCTGCTGATACTATGTCTACTTTTTTTCAGCAGTATGTGCAAGCACCGCATATGCGGAGCGGTATCCTTTAGGACGGCGGACAGCCTGAATGCCCTAAAGGACTCCTAAAGGACGACGCGAAGCTAAGGCGCTCATGAAACAGAAACAATTTACCGTTAGTATTCTCGTCCATGAAGATGATTTATATCAAGCTCATATGGATGGTCATGACCAGCAAAAAGAGGATTGTCCCGACCTTGAAGAGATGATCCTCTCCGAGCTTCAATGGCTCACTTCTAGCGGCATTTCTATCATCGGTAACCTCAATGAACATCCCCCACTTTAATACACAAGCTTTATTCCTTAACCATCAGTAACGGTAAAATATAAACATCACCACCAACGACCATACTTATCAAAGAACATGACACAAATTAGCCTATCCGAACTTCCCCAAAGCCTACAAAATGAATAATACTAGTGAATGTAAACTTTTCAATTTACTTCAAGATAAACGAGAAGAAATTATCTCTATTGCTGCCCAACATGGGGCTTTCAATATCAGAGTTTTTGGTTCTGTTGCCCGTAACGAAGCCGACAACGATAGTGACATCGATTTTTTAGTGGATTATTCTCTTGATGATATTAGTCCTTGGTTTCCTGCTGGTTTAATGTTGGATTTAGAAAAATTACTCAATCACAAAGTCGATGTAGCAACTGAAGCAGCTTTAAAAGACAAAATCAGGGAACGGGTTTTGAGTGAAGCGATCGCACTATGAGAAATGATGTAGAACGTTTACGAGATATTCTTGAGGCGATCTCGCAAATTGAAAAATACGCGATTCAAGGTCAAACAGAGTTTCAGAACAATGAATTAATTCAAGTTTGGGTTGTTCACCATCTACAAATTATTGGCGAAGCTGCCAACAGCCTATCTCAAAAACTAATTACTCAGCATTCGAGAGTACCTTGGTCGCAAATTATAGCTTTCAGAAATATTCTCGTTCATGAATATTTTAGAGTCGATTTGAAAGCCGTATGGAAAATTATCGAGCGAGATTTACCCCATCTTAAGCATCAAGTTGTAGATATTTTAAACAATAAATAACACATGACTAGAGGGAAAATTTTACAAGATATCTGGGACAACTTACCCCCTGAACGCCAGAAGAATATTGAAGCCCGTACAGAAGCTAAAATCAAAGCCTATCGTAGTCTTCAAGAGTTACGTAGTGCCGCTGGTTTAACTCCAGAAAAAGTTTCCCAAGCTCTTAATATGCCTCAAGGTAATGTTTCTCACTTAGAGCGAAATTCTGATATGTTGCTTTCTACTTTGCAAAAATATGTTGAAGCTGTCGGTGGTAAATTAAGTTTAACCATCGAGCTTCCTAATCAACCTCCTATTGCTTTGACTGGTTTGGGAGATTTGATCGATCATTCCCCCAATCACCCCAATCACCACCGATCACCTTTAAGCTAAATGAGCTTCAACGTTTCCGTGAAGATTCATAATGGTTTCTCTATCACCATCTTCCCATCTCCCATTCCATGACCATAACTATCGATACTTATCCCGTGCGAAAAAAACAGTGTGCGACTTGCCCCTTTCGCACTGACAGCACGGGCAGACATCCCGATCCCATGTTGGTTAGCAGAATTCAGCAACAATGTTTAACAGAAGCCAGCCAAATTTGTCACCATCCGCGCCTGATAGGAAAACCCAAAACTCATCTATGCCGAGGTGCAAGAGAGTGGAATATCTCCGAGCTTGCGATCGCTTCCTCCCATACTCCTGACAACAAGTTAACCCACTGTTCCGCTTCTTTAACGGGTCGCTCATGGGACAGGTGATACTTTATGATCCACCATGACTTTCATCTCCAGACGCTCGTTGTCCTGAAATTAGATAACTCACAAGCTAAGGTTTTTTCCTAGATCAATATTTTGGCGGGATGATTTAAGCTTCATCCCTCGTTTCGGTCAGTTTGACAATTAATCAAAAATATCCCATATTTAGGATATATAATGAATAACCAACAACCAACACCTGTAATTTGGTTAGGCTCAACTAGAAAGACAGTGCAGGATTTTCCCCTTCCAGTACGTCAAGCAGTTGGTTTTGCTCTTTTCCAAGCACAATTAGGTGGCAAGCACATACATACTAAACCCCTGAAAGGCTTTGCTGGTACAGGTGTTTTAGAGATTGTCGAAAGGTACGATGGCGATACTTATCGGGCTGTATATACCGTTAAGTTTGTAAATGTGATTTATGTACTTCATTCTTTTCAAAAAAAGTCTAAAACAGGGATTAAAACTCCTAAACCAGACCTTGACCTGATTAAAAAACGATTACAGCAAGCACAATTAGATTATCAACAGCTAAATAGTTAATCGGAAATGAAATTATGATTGAAACTCATTCCTCTCAAAGAGAACAAGGCAGCGACAATATTTTTGCTGATTTGAACATTCCTGAACCATCTCTCTATTTAGCTAAAGCCCAGTTAGCTCATGAAATATCTACTATTCTTCAACAACGAAATTTAACTCAAGTTGAAGCTGCCAAAATACTCGGTATCAATCAACCCAAAATCTCAGCCCTCTCTAAAGGTAATCTTGATGGTTTTTCGAGCGATCGCCTTTTTAAGTTTCTTAATCTTTTAAATCATGATATTGAAATTACTATTCATCCCACCACCAACCCTAATCAACAAGCTGGTATTTCCGTCCACACTACCTAGCCTTTTGTTGCTGCTCTTTTTGGTTTGATGCCCTATCCAAAAGTTTCATAAGCGATCGCCATAGCCAAATTAAACAGCTTCTGGCTCAGTTGTCCCTTACTCCTACTCATCGCCGAGGACTAATTAAACGTGGATTTTCTGAGGGACAAATTAAACAGTACGGCTTTGTGTCTGTTGGATATCAGCAATCACTAGTCAACCCCATTAGCGATCGCCTTGCTGGTATCGCTCCTGGTGGCAAAAATCTCACTAACAAGTTTTCGGGCTTAATCGTTCCAATTCGTGACGATTCAGGTTTTTATATTGGCTGGCAGTTTCGGATTCTCCAAAAACTTCACGGAAAGCCTCGCGGGAGAATGGAAGCCGTGTCGCTTTAGCGCACGGAGGAAATTCGACACGAGGTAATTTATTGCCTCGTAATACTCACATGTGATATATTTAAGATTATGAAGCAAGTCTTGACTATAGTTTGCAAGCTCAACCCCTCTCAAGAGGTAGTTAAAAATATCGATAATACTCTTGAGATGTTTGCTGCTGCCTGTAACTACGCCAACAAGGAAGTCAAGCCATCTATAACTAGCAAAACTACGATTCAATCTCAGGTTTATCAAGCCATTAGAGAGAAGTATAGTTTGTCGGCTAACTTGGCTGTGAGGGCTTGCGCCAGGGTTGGTGCTAACCGCAAAACTGCCAAGAAAGACAAAAAACCAGTTAAAGCATTTAAGCCAACATCGGTTGATTATGACGCTCGAATTTTTGCTTTTCGTGAAAAAGACTGGTCTGTTAGTTTGACTTTGGTTGGTGGTAGAGAACATATTCCAATTGTGACTAGTAACTACCAAATTGGAAAACTTAAAGGCACTAAACCAACTTCTGCACAACTTTGCAAACATAGAGATGGCAGCTACTATATCCATATCCAGGTTAAGGATGAAGCACCAAAACCAATTAATTCTGATAACGTTATCGGGGTTGATTTTGGTCGCACTGATATAGCAGTTACGTCTGACAACAAAAAATGGTCTGGTAGAGAAATACGTGATGTTAGAGACAAATACTCTAAACTTCGCGCCAATCTCCAAAAGAAAGCCTCGAAAGGCACGCGCAGTAGCAGACGTAGATGTCGGCAACTGTTGAAACGGCTGTCGGGTTCGGAAAAAAGATTTCAACGCCATGTCAATCATGTCATCAGCAAAACTATAATTCTCGATGCCAAAAAGTCTAATAGCCTTGTGGCTATTGAAGATTTGACGGGGATCAGAAAACGAACCAATCAACAACCTAGAAGCAAAACAGAGCGCAGGCACTCTAATTCTTGGTCTTTCTATCAGCTTCGTACATTTCTTGAGTACAAGGGATTGATTAACGGGGTTGAAGTCGTTCCCGTATCGCCACGATACAGCAGTAAAACCTGTCATGCCTGTATGCACCTGGGGTTGAGAAGTGGAAAGAGATTTAAGTGTACTAATATAGGTTGTGCGTGGCATGGTGATGCTGACGAAAACGCAAGTTATAACTTGTCAATTATTGGTGGGGTTGTAAGCCTCCACCGAGGTTCGGAGATTCTAAGTTGTGAACTCAATTTAGATGATTCAGGGCTACTAAAACACCGAGGTTTAGCGGTCGGGCGAAAGCCCCTGCGCTTCAGCCAGGGGTGAGCTTACAACATCCTGGGTTACTGAAAAATGACTCTTAACGAACTGATTGAATTGATTATGGCTACGCACGGAGAGGTCAAAATTTTGGCTTGCATTAGAGAATATTTTGCCAGTCTTCCAGATGGGCAAGAAATTGAAGAGGTTTTAACCAGAGCCGTTGAAAAAGCTCAGGATCAGCCTATTTTTTGGCGTTCTCCTTCTTCGACTCCTCCCGACCCGAATCGCTCCATTTTACCCAAGTCAAAGCAATCACCCAATCCTTGATTTTCTTGACTTTTTAATACATGACATAAAAGTCAACCATAAGCTAAAATTAGGTATGAACGATAACAAGATCATTCAAGCTGCTGCTAATAAGGGGAGAACTGTCTGGCTACAAAACTGTCTCCGAGAGCTTTTGCCACAGTTAAACCAGCCCTCAACCGATTATCAGACTTGGTTTGATTCAGTGATTAAAGTCATGTCGAAGAGGGGATTAACTCAACCAATTCAACAAAAAGATTATCTGTCTGATATTCGTAACGCTATTAGAGTAATCGACCCCGCTCACCCTGCTTTACAAGTTGTCGATTTTGACACCTCTACCTGGATTCAAATCAACAACCGAGCTGGCGATCGCCTTGGCTCACGCACTACTAAATTTATCGATAATCCTGATGCTATAGTCCGTCGGGCTACTACTCTTCTCGGTAGCTATCAATGGTCGGAGATTGCCGCAGGTTTAGCCGTCGTCACAGGCCGTCGCTGTACTGAAGTTATTAAAACTGCCCAGTTCCAATACAAAACTAAATACAGCGTTATCTTTACTGGCGCACTCAAAAGAGGAAATGAACCCGTTGAATGTGTCTTTGAAATTGCTACTCTTTGTGAAGCTCGATTAGTTATCGACGCGATCGCCTCCTTGAGAACTCTGCTTGGGTCAGAAATTCAAGATTTATCTAAAAGACAAGTTAGTAGTCGATATGCTCGCGCCGTCGCTACTAAATGCGATCGCTACTTTACTGAATTAGTTCCCCCCAGAGAAGATAAGGATAATCTTTATACTCATCTATTTAGAGCCATCTACGCTACAATCGCCAGCTACTGGTATTGTCCACCTTCCATCCCCGAAATTGAGTTTCGGGCTGCTATTCAAGGTCACTATCAGATTATTGACGAGAAAGACCCAAAATTACGACGGTCAATTGCCACGGAAAGAAATTACTTTGATTACAGGATCTCTGACGGTCGCGGCAACATCGACGGCCGATTGGGTCTTAAGTTAGCTTTGCCCGATGTTGAAATACTCGAAGAGTTTCAGCCCGCAGTTTTGAAAGCGAAAGGGCTGACAAATAAACTTTTGCTCCACACTAATACTACATTATTGACCAGCGCTCGACCGACAACTGCAAGCAGCGGACGGCGCACAGGGGGGTCACGTTTTGGGAAAGAAGCTTCTTTCCCAAAAGCTGACCCATCGATGCATCGACCCTTGCGTACCGCTCAACCAGACAAGCCCCAAATTATGAACGAATCATCTAATTCTGCTAATTCTGCTCACACTAATTCAATGGTCATCCCCTCTTTTTTTCAATCTAGGTTATCAACTATTGCCACCAAGTTGGGAATTCCTCCCGACCAAACCATCCAAGCATTATTTACCTGGACAGAAATGGGACTATCTTTGGCAGAGCAATTATCAGTAGAAGAGCTTACTCCTCAAGCTATCTTTGAGTCCGTCGAACAGCTAAAAGCACGGACAGACAACAATTCAGACTCAATTGAGTTCGATTCGGCTCAGTCGGCTAAGTTAGATAGCCATAGTCTCAATCAACTTTCTACCTCGATCAGACTCTTAAGTGAAGCTTTATCTAGAAAGCAGCACTCTCCAAGCGATAAGTATATTGCACAAAATCGCACCACAGTTATCGAGCAAGAGCCAGTAGACTCTGCCGAACATAATAATTCGCCCAGCCACAACAATTCCTTGGCTAAACTCCAGCCAAATCTTCATCTGCCTGTCGATCGAGAACCTGCCGAACCAACTAAAAATAGCCAACCAACTTCCTCTAAATCATCCAAGGGAGAAAGTTCATCCCGTAAGATCTCTAAAAAAAGTCTTGAAGCCGAACAGGAGATCAATCACGCTATCGATGCCATTATTCAATTTAATAACCAAGATGATGTCTCTTACAAGGATAAATGGCATATTGGTGTCAGCGCCCTCAGAAAATTAACCGAAAGAGGTGATTCGGTTATTCAACGAGTCTTACAACTTAGAAAGACCGAAATACAACAGCACCATGCTCAACATCAAATCGGTCCCCGTCACAACTCCAAAGGTAAAACTTATCCTTCTATCGATGAAATCATTTCTTTTTAGACACATTTTAAAGCATGTTATACCCTTGTCCTAAAGGATAAGCTTCGCAAATGGTACTAGCTTCGCGTCCGATTGCTTTAATTTTCATTTTTTGACTTTATCTCATCTTTTTACTCCACTTTTTTAGAAAAAGATGAGATTATAGAAAAGTGGAGTAAAAAAAGCGCAGCCTGAGAGTTTTCTGTCCATGATCGAACATGAATTTCAATAGATTCAAGACAGGTTAAAATACTAGCGTAAACAAAAATAAATTAACTTAAATGAGTAAAATATTAGACGAGACTAAAAAAGGATGGATACACGGAGGGATTGAGTGGAGAAAATTAATGTTAGAGCATAATATTCATCCTGACGAATTTTTAAAACTGCCTGGCGCTGAGGATTTGATTCGCCAATTCTTGAGTCTAAACACTCAAGGTCGAGTTATATTTTTAAATACTTTAGAGCGTAAGTATCCTTGGTTGCGCTACAAGTGAAATACTTATTATCACTAACTGACGAATCAACTATTGAATATAACGGGAACATCATCAACCCAAAGATAATCAACTTTTGACCATTCTTTGGCTAATTTCTCGAAGAAAATAAGTGATTGTGGTACAGAATCATTGGATTTCTTTTTAGAACACTTAAATATGTTTGGACATCCACCTCCAGTTGAGACTAAAACTGAATTTGAGCGCAATGGTGCGCTATTATATTCTGCACAACAGCCAGATCTAAACCATCCAGATCATATGTTTAACCGCTTAGATTTGTGCATTCATAAAAAAGAAGACCGATATTTTATCAATGGAAATTATTCTAAGTCTGATGGAGCTAAAGGCGAAATTAGTTTTGATATTCTAGCGAAGAATAGGGATTTGATAGCTGTACGTATGGATTTTGGCTTATATTTATACGGAACCCCTTGGGACAATGTTCAAACAATATCTATAATTCAAGACAGCATAATTAACAGTCTGCAAGATCAAAACATTAAATTGCAGATCGATAATCTTGGATAATTTTTTTTACCAGCTTCTTTCTATAGCGATCGCCAAAAAACGTCTAGCTGACAGAAGAAATATCACACCTACATAGCTGGGGACGGGTGGACATATACTACTTGCCCCAACTGTAATCCTGCTGACCCTTGGTATAAAAAGAAGCCTTTAGAAAGGACAAAAACCCCCACTAATGATCATCAATAGCGATCGCCTAATTCCATCCAAAGAATTGCGATCGCTTGTAAAAGTGCATTTTTGAATTTATACACTTTTATATAAAGCCACTTATGTTCTAGTGACAATCGTTCATAACTAACCTTCTATGTCCCAAATACCATCTGGTCTTAATTGAGCAAATACTAGTAACTGAGACAAAGCCATTTTGGCATTGCCTTCTGTCGCTCTCCAGTAATCATCATCCACATCATCACCTAGTTGCTTAATTGCTTTTTCCAGGACAGAAATACTTTGCGCTCCTGTTAATCCATCAATTAGTTGAATACCATTTTCTCCAAATACCTGTCGATAAATTTGACTGTAATTAAAGGTAATATTTAGCCAGAGATCTCGCGTTCCTTCCTCTGCAAAAATGCCACCTCTAATCTCATGAGGTATGTCTAATTGTAAACATTGTTTGGTTACTGGATCGAGAAGTTCTGCATCATAACTCATAATTTAACTTTACTAACGATATAGTAAGCTCTTGTCAATATCTATTTTCTGCGCTAAAGAAACTGAGTCTTCCCAAGTCTTTTTTTTCAATAAGTAATAGATTATCACTTGTCCAAAAAACATATCTTCTTCTCTATCTTTTTCTCTTTGATGGGTTAATGAAAGTTTATTTAGCTGATAGACAGATAGATGTTGAAGAATAAAAATTGCAAAAAGATTATCCCTATCTACATCCCATCCACTAACTGCATTCCAATCATATTGATACAAATCGTATAAATAGTAAAGAGTTGAGTCATTGAAAAAATTTAATTCAGGATAAGTCACTCTTAGTTCTTGAAGCTCCTCCAA
This sequence comes from Pleurocapsa minor HA4230-MV1, assembly GCA_019359095.1. Classification (NCBI taxonomy): domain Bacteria; kingdom Bacillati; phylum Cyanobacteriota; class Cyanophyceae; order Pleurocapsales; family Pleurocapsaceae; genus Pleurocapsa; species Pleurocapsa minor. The sequence goes on from JAHHHZ010000016.1 coordinate 14,168, forward strand.
CTCATAACTATATTTTAAAACCGTACCTAAATATTCAGAATTTAAATCGCAGACAAAATTTTGATTTTTAACTATGTATTCCCAGACAAAATCAATTTGCGACCAAACTGTAGTCTGAATCAAATTCAAATATTCTTTTGAAATAATCATATGCGTTATTTTGCAATTCTTTCGATTAATTCGATTATAAAATCTTCTCTCTCAATATCTTTTGAGGGACAAGAGATATAAGTAGCTTCAATTAAATCGTCAATATTTGCCCCGAACCAATGATTTATATACTCTTTTAGCTTTGGGTGTGCCGAATTATAGTCTTGTTCTAAGGCTAGCGGGGCGACAATAGTAGCTAGAAAGCAGATAGAATAAGTGTCATGGCTTTCTGACCTCGTTGATAAAATGGGCGTTTATTAGGAGATAAATTCATTAATTGAGTTATTTTTTCCGAAAGATC